>NZ_JALBHA010000570.1:0-3810 GCF_023006445.1 Bradyrhizobium sp. SHOUNA76 | reverse complement strand
CGCTCGCAGGAGCGCTTCGCGCAGAATTTTGGCGCCGAGACCGTTGGAGGATCGTCGTCGGGACGCAGCCGCACGGCGCGACCCGCGGTAAAGCCGTCGAAACCGAAGCACGCGCCGAAGAAGCGGGTCGCGGGCAGCGGCGCGCGGCGGCGATGAGATTGTACGGCCCGCATCCGTGCCGGGGCGGGTGAACAAGAAGCAGACTTGAACGATGGAGGAAAAGTCGATGTTGAAGAAGATGACGATTGCCGCGGCGGTGTCCGCCGCTACGCTGCTGGCTGCGACAAATGCCAGCATGGCGCAGACCAAGCTCAAATGGGCCCATGTCTACGAGACCTCGGAGCCGTTCCACACCGCCTCGGTCTGGGCCGCGCAGGAGATTGGCAAGCGCACCAACGGGCGCTATGCGATCGACGTCTATCCGGCCTCGCAGCTCGGCAAGGAAGCCGACATCAACCAGGGCCTGTCGCTCGGTTCGGTCGACATCATCATTTCCGGCTCGAGCTTCGCGGCCAAGAGCTTCCCGCCGATCGGCGTGACCTACTATCCCTACACGTTCCGCGATGCCGACCATCTGCTGGCCTACACCAAGAGCGACATCTTCAAGGAGCTCGCCAAGGGCTACGAGGACAAGAGCGGCCACCACATCGTCGCGGTGACCTATTACGGTGTGCGCCAGACCTCGTCGAACAAGCCGATCAAGACCTGCGCCGACATGAAGGGCCTGAAGATGCGCGTGCCCGACGTGCCGGCCTACCTCGCGATGCCGCGCGCCTGCGGCGCCAACACCGCGCCGATCGCGTTCGCCGAAGTCTATCTCGCGCTCCAGAACGGCACCGTCGAGGCGCAGGAGAACCCGCTGACCACGATCGAGGCCAAGAAGTTCTACGAGGTGCAGAAGCACATCGTGCTGACCGGCCACATCGTCGATCACCTCAACACCGTGATCGCCGGCGCGCTGTGGAAGAAGCTCTCTGACGAGGACAAGAAGATCTTCACCGACGTGGCGCAGGAAGCTTCCGCCAAGGCCACGGGCGAGATCAAGCAGAACGAGGCCAAGCTGGTTGCCTTCTTCAAGGACAAGGGCCTGAGCGTCACCGAGGTCGACAAGAACGAGTTCCGCGACACCGTGCTGAAGAACGTCGCGTTCGAGACCTTTGGCTATCGCAAGGCCGACTGGGAAAAGATCCAGGCGGTGAAATAGCATTGGCTGTCATTCCGGGGCTCGCGAAGCGAGAACCCGGAATCTCGAGGTTCCGGGTTCGACGCTGACGCGTCGCCCCGGAATGACGTGAGTCAATCACGTGCTGCGAGTTTAAGGAGCAACCCCATGTCCACCGTCGAAGTGCACCGGCAGATCACCGCGGACGAAATCGCCCATACCTTCGAGGAAGAGGCGACGCCGAAGGTCGATCTCGGCGTCTATGCGTTCGAGGATTGGGTCGCGCTCGCGATCTTCTGGGTGATGGCGCTCGCCGTCTTCCTGCAGTTCTTCACCCGCTACGTGCTCAACGACAGCTACGCCTGGACCGAGGAGATCGCGACCTATTGCCTGATCGGCGTGGTCTTCATCGGCTCCTCGATGTGCGTGCGGCTGTCGCGGCACATCCAGGTCGACCTCGTCTATCGCTACCTGCCGCACCTCGTGGCGCGGGCGCTGTCGACAATGATCGACCTGATCCGCATCGCCTTCTTCGGCTACGCCATCAAGCTGGTCTGGGTCTACATCCAGATCATCGGCGACGAGCAGATGACGACGATCAATCTCCCCAAGGACTACGTCTATTACGCCGTGCTGCTCGGCTTCGTGCTGATGTTCGCACGCTCCGTGCAGGTGGCCATCCAGAACTGGCGGCAGGGCTACTCGGTCCTCGAACGTCCCGGTGCCTACGACGGATCGGAAGGATAAGACCCATGTTGCTGTTGCTCGGAGGCTTCCTCGTCCTGATGCTGCTCGGCGTGCCCGTGGCGATCGCCATGGCCGCGTCGTCGCTGCTCTACATCCTGGTCAGCGGCGTGACGCCCGACGTCACCCTGGCGCAGCGCATGATCGCCGGCGTCGAGAGCTTTCCGCTGCTCGCCGTGCCGTTCTTCATCCTGGCCGGCAATCTCATGAACATCGCCGGCGTCACCGGGCGCATCTACAAATTCGCCGTCGCACTGGTGGGGTGGATGCGCGGCGGTCTCGGCCACGTCAACATCATCGGCTCGGTGATCTTCTCCGGCATGTCCGGCACCGCCATTGCCGACGCCGCAGGTCTCGGCACCATCGAGATCAAGGCGATGAAGGACCACGGCTACTCCACCGAGTTCTCGGTCGGCGTCACCGCAGCCTCGGCGACGCTCGGGCCGATCATCCCGCCGTCACTGCCGTTCGTGATCTACGGCATGATGGCGAACGTCTCGATCGGTGCGCTGTTCCTCGGCGGTGTCATTCCGGGCGTCGTGCTGACGTTGTTCATGATGGCGACGGTCACCTACTTCGCGCACAAGAACAAATGGGGCAGTGACACGCCGTTCTCCTGGCCGCAGCTCGGTTCGGCCGGGCTCGAGATTGCCATCGTGCTCTCGTTCCCGCTCGCGATCTGGCTGATGGTGCTGGCCGGCATGTCGGTCAACATGGCTGTGGTCATCGGCCTCGGCACATTGCTCTTGATCGACTGGTACTTCGACTTCTCCGCGGTGATGGCGCTGATGGCGCCGGTGATCCTGATCGGCGGCATGACGCTCGGCTGGTTCACGCCGACGGAAGCCGCCGTTGCCGCGGTGATCTGGTCGCTGTTCCTCGGCCTCGTGCGCTACCGCACCATGACGTTCAAGACGGTCGCCAAGGCGACCTTCGACACCATCGAGACCACGGCCTCGGTGCTGTTCATCGTCACCGCCGCCTCGATCTTCGCCTGGCTGCTGACGGTGTCGCAGGCGGCCCAGATGCTGTCGGACTGGATGCTCAGCATCACCCACAACAAATGGGTGTTCCTGGCGCTGGCCAACGTGCTGATCCTGTTCGTCGGCTGCTTCATCGACACCACGGCGGCGATCACCATTCTGGTGCCGATCCTGCTGCCGATCGTGCTCAAGCTCGGCATCGATCCGATCCACTTCGGTCTGATCATGACGCTGAACCTGATGATCGGCCTGTTGCATCCGCCGCTCGGGATGGTGCTGTTCGTGCTCGCCCGCGTGGCAAAACTCTCGGTCGAGCGCACGACGGTGGCGATCCTGCCCTGGCTGGTGCCGCTGATGCTCGCGCTGATCGCGATCACCTACATTCCCGAACTCACCCTCTGGCTGCCGAAATACATGGGACTCTCCAAATGACCTCTATCGCTCTCGCCGCAACCCTGTTCGGTCCCGAAGATCTGCGCATGGTCGAGCATCCGCTCGACAAGCTCGCCGACGGCATGGTGCGCATCCGCTTCGGTGCCGGCGGCATCTGCGGTTCGGACATGCACTATTTCCGTCACGCCCGGACCGGCGATTTCGTGGTGAAGTCGCCACTGGTGCTCGGCCACGAGATCTCCGGCGAGGTCGTCGAGATTGCAGGGGCCGCCGCCAACCTGAAGGTCGGCGACCGCGTCGCCGTCAACCCGTCGCGCTGGTGCGGCCATTGCGTCGCCTGCCGCGAGGGCCGGCCGAACCTGTGCGAGAACATCTATTTCATGGGCTCGGCCTCGAAGACGCCGCACATGCAGGGCGGCTTCGCCAATTACTTCGACGCGATCCCGGCGCAGTGCGTGAAGATCCCGGATCACGTCTCCTATCAGGCCGCGGCGCTCGCCGAGCCGCTCGCCGTCTGCCTGCACGCGG
>NZ_JALBHA010000056.1:0-21889 GCF_023006445.1 Bradyrhizobium sp. SHOUNA76 | reverse complement strand
ATCGCGCGACAGGCCGCTCGCCGCCAGTGCTGCGTCCGACCAGTCCCGGCGAGCGGCGTCGAGCCACAGCGATCCCGATGCGTCCGAGACGTCCTCGATGGCCTCGCCTGATAGCACCAGGCGCAAATAGGCTTTCGGCAACAGAACGAGCCTCAACGCCGCAAAGATGTCAGGCTCATGCGCCGCGATCCAGAGCAGCTTCGGCGCGGTGAAGCCCGGCATCGCCTTGTTGCCCGTCGTCGCACGCAACGCAGGCCAGCGTAGCTCCAGGATACGACACTCAAGGGCCGCGCGTCCGTCGTTCCAGAGGATGCAGGGCCGCAGGGGTCTCAAGCTCGCGTCGAGCAGCGTGGCGCCGTGCATCTGGCCGGACAGTCCAATGCCTTCGACTGCCGCCAGCTCGCCGGGATGCGTTGCCTTCAGGGCATCCAGCGTGGCGAAGGTCGCATCGATCCACTGCGCGGGATCCTGCTCATAGTAGCCGGCCTGCGGCGAGGCCGTCGTCAGCGGCCGGCTCTCGCTTGCAATCACGCGCTGGGCATCGTCGACGAGAACGGTCTTGACCGCGGAGGTGCCGAGATCGATGCCGAGATACATGGATGCTCTCCGCTCACTTCGCCGCGTCGATCCAGATCCCCGGCTGCGAATGCTCGCGAATATAGCCGACCAGGAAGTCGGAGAAGACCCTGATCTTGGCGGGCAGCCTGACGCGGTTTTGATAGGCGATGTTCATGGTGAGCAGCGGCAATTCCCAGCCCATCAGGACCGGCACCAGCCGGCCGGCGGCGATATCGGCTTGAACGATATAAAGCGGCTGGATCAGGATGCCGAGCCCTGCGCGGGCTGCACCACAGATGATCTGGCCGTCATTGCTGTCGAGCGTCGGCGCGATCCGGACCGTCTGCGTCGTGCTGCCCTGGCTCAGCCGCAGCGAATAGGGATCGTTGGCGAGATTGTAGATCAGCATGTTGTGGCGGGCGAGATCGGTGGGATGCTCCGGCCGGCCGTGCTTCTCCAGGTAGGCGGGAGCTGCCGCGAGCACGCGATGCATCTGGCCGATGCGGCGGACGATGATGTTGGAATCGGGCTCGTGCTCGCGCGTGCGGATCGCGACGTCGATACCGGCTTCGATGAAGTCGAGATAGCGGTTGGCGCTGATGATCTGCACGCTGAGATCTGGATAGAGCGCGCGGAAGGCGGGCAGCATCGGCGCCAGATAGATCATCGCGAAGGACAGCGAAGACGTCACGCGCAGCATGCCCTTCGGTGACAGCGCGCGGTCGGAGACGGCGTCCTCGGCTTCGGCGAGCTCATTCAAGAGCGTGCTGCAACGCTGCAGCAGCTCCTGCCCGGCTTCGGTCAGCCATTGCCGCCGCGTGTTCCGCTCGATCAGCCGGACCGCAAGCCGCTCCTCCAGCGCGCTGAGATGGCGGCTCGCGGCCGCGTTCGACATCCGCAGAATTTCGGCAGCTTTGGAAAGACTGCCGAGTTCGGCGGTTTTGGAGAAGACCTCGAGTTGGAGCAGCCGGTCCATTTTTGCTAAAAGAGGAAAAGAGACTTACAAATTTTGGCCTTTATTTCCGATTTCTGCAAGGCAAAATGAGCCCAACAAGAGAGAATGGCAGGCGAGGAAATCAGGAAATGTCGGGCCCGATCAGGCACATCGTGATGTGGCGGCTGCGCGGGGAGACCTCCGAGGAGCGCTCCGCTGCTCGGGTCAAGGTTAAGACCCTGTTCGAGGGCCTCAAGGGTCGGATCGACGGCCTCACCCATATCGAGGTCGGCATGGACGTCAGCGCGGTCGATTACGCCTGCGACGTGGTCCTGTTCTCCGAATTTACCGACCAGGCCGCGCTTTCCGCCTATGCCAACCATCCGGAACATCTGCGCGTGCGCGAGGCGCTGGGCGACTTGCGGATCGGGCGCTTCCAGGTCGATTATCCCATCAAAGAGACCGGCACATGATCGGTTCGTTCACCTTTGAAAACCTGCCCTGCCGCGTCGTGTTCGGCAGCGGAACGCTGGCGAGCGCGAAGGCCGAAGTCGAACGGCTCGGCGGCACGCGCGCGCTGGTGCTGACGACGCCCCAGCAGGAAGCGCAGGGCAAGAGCCTGGGGACGGCGCTCGGCGCGCTCTATGCCGGCATCTTTCCGGGCGCCACCATGCATACGCCGGTCGACGTCACGGAGCGGGCGCTCGCAGCGATGAAGGCATGCGAGGCCGATTGCGTCGTCTCGCTCGGCGGCGGCTCGACCACGGGCCTCGGCAAGGCTTTGGCCTTGCGCACCGGCGTCAATCAGCTCTGCATCCCCACCACCTATGCCGGCTCGGAAATGACGCCGATCGTCGGCCAGACCGAGAACGGGTTGAAGACCACGGTGCGCGATGCGGCGATCCTGCCCGAGACCGTGATCTACGATGTCGATCTGACCCTGACGCTGCCGGCGAGCTTAGCCGCAACATCGGGCATCAACGCAATCGCCCACGCCGTCGAAGCGCTTTACGCGCGCGACACCAATCCGGTGACCTCGCTGATGGCGGAAGAAGGCATCCGCGCGCTCGCGCGCGCCCTTCCCGCGATCGCCGCCAAGTCCGACGACCGCGAGGCCCGCACCGAGGCGCTCTATGGGGCCTGGCTGTGCGGCGTCTGCCTCGGCACCGTCGGCATGGCGCTGCACCACAAGCTCTGCCACACGCTCGGCGGCACTTTTGATCTGCCGCACGCCGAGACCCACACCATCGTACTGCCGCATGCGCTGGCCTACAACGCACCGGCGGTGCCGGAGGCGATGGCACGGATCTCGCGCGCCATCGGCTCGGCGGATGCATCACAGGGGCTCTACGACCTTGCCAAGCGACTGGGCGCGAAACTTGCGCTGCGCGCCGTCGGCATGCCCGAGAGCGGCATCGACAAGGCGGCCGATCTTGCGGTGACGAATGCCTACTGGAACCCGCGTCCGCTCGAGCGCAATGCCATCCGCGACCTGATCGCGCGCGCCTGGGCCGGCGAGCCGCCGGCCGCCACCAAAGCGGCGGCGTGAGGCGATGCGGCGCACGCTGATCAGATCGGCCACCGTCATCAGCATGGATGACGCGATTGGCGATCTCGCGACCTGCGACGTGCTGGTCGAGGGCAATTGTATCGCCGAGGTGCGGCCGTCGATCGACCTCGGCATCGGCGCGGGCGATACCGAGATCGTCGACGGCAAGGGCCGCATCGTCATCCCGGGCCTCATCAACGCGCACATGCACACCTGGCAGACGGGCTTGCGCGGCTATGCCGCCAACTGGACGCTGCTGGAATATTTCCGCCGCATGCATGCCGGCCTTGCCACCGTATTTCGCCCCGAGGACATCCATATCGCCACCCTCGTCGGCGCGCTGAACCAGATCAATTGCGGCACGACCACGCTGGTCGACTGGTGCCACAACAATCCGACGCCCGACCATACTGACGCCGCCGTGCGCGGCCTGATCGAGAGCGGCATCCGGGCCGCCTTCTTCCACGGCTCACCCAAGCCGGAGCCGAAGCCGGGCGAGCCGCATTTCTCGGAGGTGCCGCATCCGCGCCGCGAGGTCGAACGGCTGCTTGCCGGCCCCCTCGCCGATCGCAACGGCCTCGTCACAATGGGGCTCGCCATTCTCGGCCCGCATTACTCGACCCTCGACGTCGCCATGCATGACTTCCGCATGGCGCGCGAACTCAACCTGATCGCCTCGATGCATCAGGGCGGCGGACCGGCCAAGACATCAGGCTGCTGGGAGAAGTTGATCGCGGCCGGCCTCGTCGGCGCCGGGATCAACATCGTCCATGGCAACGATCTGCCTGACGATCTCCTGGATCGAATGATCGATCTCGGTGTGTCCTTCTCGGTGACGCCCGAGAACGAGATGATCCAGGGCCACGGCTTCCCGATTACCGGACGCCTGTTGAAGCGTGGCGTCCGCCCGACGATAGGCATTGACCTCGAATCCATACTGGCCGGCGATCTCTTCTCCGCCGCCCGCATCGCGCTGTCGATGCAGCGGTCGCTCGACAATGCGGAAACGCGCAAAGTGAGAGGCACCATTCCGGCGACGACCACGATCCCCGTCCGCGAGGCCCTGCGCTGGATCACGACGGAAGGCGCCCGCATGCTCGGTCGCGAGCATCAGATCGGATCGCTGACGCCGGGCAAGCTCGCCGACCTCGTCATCATCAACGCCTCGGATCTCAACCTTGTCCCGGTGCATGATCCCGTCGCAACCGTCGTGATGCAGACGAGCCTCGCGAATATCGAGGCCGTGATGATCGGTGGCGCCTGGAAGAAACGGAATGGCCAATTGCTGGTTGACGGGCTGGAAACGAAGAAACAGCTGCTGGCGCAATCCGGCCGGCGGCTGGTGCAGGACATCGAACGACAAGGACGCGCCGCCTGAAGGCGCCAACGGACAACAACAATGACAGATGCTTCGAAAAACATCGCTTTCATCGGGATCGGCAAAATGGGTCTGCCGATGTCGGTGCTCGTCGCCAAGGCCGGTTACACTGTCACCGCATTCGATCAGAGCGCGGCGCGGCTCGATGAGGCACGCGCGCAGGGCATTTCGATTGCGGCTTCGCCCGCCGAGGCCGTGAACGGCAAGGCCGCCGTCATCACGTCCCTGCCCGATGACACGGCCTTGCGCGGCGCCTTGCTCGGCCCGACCGGCCTCGTCGCCGCGATGGCGCCCGGAGCCATCTTGGTCGAGACCAGCACCGTGAGCGTTGACGCTTCCAACGAAGTTGCAGCCGCCGCGCAGGCACGCGGCATCGCTTATCTTCGTGCGCCGGTCTCCGGCAATGCCAGCATCGTTCATACGGGCGCGCTGACCTGCTTCGTCTCGGGGCCGAAGGACGCCTTCGAGAACGCAAGGCCGTTGTTCGCGGCCTTCACCCGTGCGCAGACCTATCTCGGGCCGGCCGAGGAAGCGCGCTACGCCAAACTCTCGGTCAATCTGATGATCGCCGTGTCGGCGGCGATGATGGCCGAGAGCCTGGCACTGGCGCGCAAGGGCGGCATCGCCTGGCAGGACATTTTGAAGGTGCTAGACGACAGCGCCGTGGCTTCGCCGATGGTGAAGTACAAGACCGCACCGCTGCGCAGCCGCGATTTCGAGTCCACCTTCTCCTGCAAGCAGATGGCCAAGGATCTCGACCTCATCCTCGGCGCCGGCCACGCCGTCGGCGTGCCGCTTCAGCTCGCAGCGCAAGTGCGCGAGACCTATGGCGCCCTGGTCGCACAAGGCGACGGCGAGGCCGACTTCATCGCGACCGTCAAGCACCTCGAGCGACTGTCCGGCCTCGGCGAGCCAAAACTCTGATCGACGGAGATACGCATGCGCAATTTCAACGAGAACACGATCACCGACGCGGTGCTGGAGCGGATCTCGGGCGCGACCGACCCACGGATCAAGCAGGTGAGCGAAGCGCTGGTGCGCCACCTGCACGCCTTCGTCCGCGAAGTGCGGCCGACCCAGAAGGAATGGGAATTCGGCATCGACTTCCTGACCCGGACCGGACACATGTGCGACGACAAGCGCCAGGAATTCATCCTGCTGTCGGATACGCTCGGCGTCTCCATGCTGGTCGATGCGATCAACCACCCGGTGCCGGAGGGCGCAACCGAGACCACGGTGCTCGGGCCGTTTTTCGTTCAGGCCGCGCCTGAGAGGGATAGCGGCGCGGATATCTCCGGCCCGATGGAGGGCGATCCGATGCTGGTCACCGGCTCGGTCTCGACCGTCGACGGCCGCCCGCTCGCGGGCGCGGTTGTCGATGTCTGGCATTCCGACGATGACGGCTATTACGACGTGCAGCAGCTCGACGCCATCGGCGATCTCGCGATGCGCGCGCGCTTCCACACTGATGCGAGCGGCAGATTCCATTTCTGGTCGATCAAGCCGGCTGCCTACCCCGTCCCGCATGACGGCCCGGTCGGCCAGATGCTGGAGGCGCAGGGCCGCCATCCCTGGCGCCCGGCGCATGTGCATTTCATGATCTCTGCGCCCGGCTTCGAGCAGCTCGTGACCCATGTGTTCGTCGCCGGCGACCAGTATCTCGACAGCGACGTGGTGTTCGGCGTCAAGGACAGCCTGATCCGGGAGTTCGTCCGTCAGCCCGCCGGCCGTGCGCCGGATGGTCGCATGGTGGAGCACG
Source organism: Bradyrhizobium sp. SHOUNA76 (assembly GCF_023006445.1). Classification (NCBI taxonomy): domain Bacteria; kingdom Pseudomonadati; phylum Pseudomonadota; class Alphaproteobacteria; order Hyphomicrobiales; family Nitrobacteraceae; genus Bradyrhizobium; species Bradyrhizobium sp. SHOUNA76. The sequence continues at coordinate 15,711 of NZ_JALBHA010000056.1, read as the reverse complement.
AGTATTTTCATCTCAATTACGATTTCGGCCTGAAGCAGGTCGCGAGCAACGCAAGAGCCGCTTAGACTTACGCGGCGACGGACCAACAAGAGTCCGGCAACAGGGAGCAGACGGGAGCTGAGGATGGGACCGCGGGTCAGCACGGCAGCATTGGCCGATCGCCTCACAGGCCTGATCGGTCCGCGCGCGAGCGTCGCGCGCGGCGTGCTCGATCAGCACGGGCAGAGCGAGTCGCATTATCGCAATTTGCCGCCCGACATCGTCGTCTTCCCTGAAACGACGCAGGAGGTCGCCGAGATCGTCAAGCTGTGCGCTGGCGCGGGCATGCCGATCGTCCCGTTCGGCGCCGGCACCTCGCTCGAAGGCAATGCTGCGTCTGTCGCCGGCGGCGTCTGCTTCGACTTCGCGCGCATGAACAAGGTGCTGGCGGTGCACGACAGCGACATGGATGTCGTGGTGCAGCCCGGCATCACGCGCAAGCAGCTCAATGCGGAGCTGCGCAACACAGGCCTGTTCTTCCCGATCGACCCCGGCGCCGACGCCTCGATTGGCGGCATGACCTCCACCCGCGCCTCCGGCACCATGGCCGTGCGCTACGGCACCATGAAGGACAACGTTATGGCTCTGGAGGTGGTGCTGGCCGACGGACGCGTGATCCGCACCGCCAGGCGCGCGCGCAAGTCGGCGGCCGGCTACGATTTGACACGCATGTTCGTGGGCGCGGAAGGCACGCTGGGTGTTATCACCGAGATCACGCTGAAGGTACACCCGGTGCCGCAGGCGATCTCGGCCGCCGTCTGCAGCTTCGACACGCTGCACGACGCCGTGGATACCGCGATCTCCGTGATCCAGTCCGCCATTCCCGTGGCCCGGATCGAGCTGCTCGACGAGGTCATGATGCGCGGCATCAATGCCTACGCGAAGCTCGGCTATCGCGAGGCGCCCACCCTGTTCTTCGAATTCCACGGCTCGGAGTCCTCCGTCGCCGAGCAGGCCGAGGCCGCGCAGGCGATTGCCGCCGACCACGGCGGCCACGGCTTTGCCTGGGCCAAGGCAGCGGAAGATCGCAGCCGGCTCTGGCACGCCCGCGACAACACGCTCTATGCCGGGCTGGGTCTGCGGCCGGGCGCGCGCGCCGTGATCACCGATGTCTGCGTCCCGATCTCGCGCCTCGCGGAATGCCTGACTGAAACACGGCGCGATGCGGACGAGCACGGCTTTGTCGCTCCTATCGTCGGCCATGTCGGCGACGGCAATTTCCACATGCTGATCCTGATCGACCCGGCAAAGCCCGAGGAGGCCGAAGGCGCCAAGGCGCTGCAGGCCCGCATGGTCGCCCGCGCTATCGCCATGGACGGCACCTGCACCGGCGAACACGGCATCGGGCTCGGCAAGATCGATTATCTCACCGACGAGCTCGGCGAGGCCGTGGACGTGATGCGATCGATCAAGACCGCGCTCGATCCGAATGGTCTGATGAACCCCGGAAAGATCTTTGCGAGCGGAGCCAAGACATGAGCGACATGGCATGAGCGACGCGCTCCCCATCGAGGTCACCTCGCCGACGCCGCTGCTCGAGCTGCGCGGCATCAGCAAGGAATTTCCCGGCGTCAAGGCGCTGGACGACGTGTCCTTTGCTATCTACCCCGGCGAGGTCCACATGCTGCTGGGCGAGAACGGCGCCGGCAAGTCGAGCCTGATGAAGGTGCTGTGCGGCGCCTACAGCGCCGATGCCGGCGAGTTCTACTACAAGGGTGACAAGGTCGCGATCTCCTCGACTGCCGATGCGCAGAAGCTCGGCATTGCCGTGATCTTCCAGGAATTCTCGCTGGTCCCCTATCTCGACATCGCCCAGAACATTTTCCTCGGCCGCGAGCCTGGGGGACGCATCCCCGGCACCATCGACCGCCGCAAGATCCTGGCCGATGCGAAGCGCGTGCTCGGCACGATCGGCTTCGACATCGATCCTTCGACCACCGTGGACAAGCTCGGAGTTGCGCAGCAGCAGATGGTCGAGATCGCGAAGGCGATCAGCCAGAACGCGCGCATCCTCGTCATGGACGAGCCGACCGCCGCGTTATCCGACCGCGAGACCGAGCTGCTGTTCGAATTGATCGCGCGGCTGAAGGCTGACGGGGTGTCGATCGTCTACATCTCTCACCGCATGGCCGAGGTGTTCGCGCTCGGCGACCGCATCACCGTGCTGCGCGACGGCCGCCGCATCGACGGCGTCCGGCCCGCCGACGTGACGCCGGACCAGCTGGTACGCATGATGGTCGGCCGCAACGTCGACATGACCTATCCGCGCCATTTCGCCGACAAGCCGGGCGAGGTGCTGCTGGAGGTCAAGGGCCTGACCTCCTCGACCGGTATCTCCGACATCAACATCGAGGTGCGCCGGGGCGAGATCGTCGGCCTGTGCGGCCTGGTTGGCTCGGGCCGCAGCGAGGTCGCGCGCGCCATCTTCGGCGCCGATCCCATGACATCGGGCGAGATCGTCTTCGACGGCAAGACCATTTCCGGCGAGCCTGACCTTGCCGCCCGCCGCGGCATCGCGCTGATCCCGGAAAGTCGCAAGAGCGAGGGCCTCGCGCTGCTGCGGTCGGTGAGCGACAATCTGGTGGTGTCGGCGCTGCGAAAGCTGTTCCCGAGCGGTCTCTTCGACCAGCGCAGCGCACAGCGCACCGCCGACGGCCTGATCCGGCAGCTGCGCATTGCAACTCCGAGCGCTCGGCAGACCGTCGGCCTGCTCTCGGGCGGCAACCAGCAGAAGGTCGTGATCGGCAAATGGCTGGCGGCCGGCTCAAAGCTCTTCATCTTCGACGAGCCAACGCGCGGCATCGACATCGGCGCCAAGTCCGAGATTTTTGCCCTGATCGACCGCCTGGTCGCGGAGGGCGCCGCGGCGCTGATGATCTCGTCCGAGCAGATCGAGATCTGCCACGTCTGCGACCGCGCCTATGTGATGCGCGAGGGGCGCATCGCCGGGCACCTGACGCGCAACGAACTGACCGAGGAGAACATCGTGCGACTGGGGATGCATCATGCGTGAGGCCGCGGTCGTTTCACAGCCCAATCCGCTGCAACGCATTCCCGGCGTTGCCATCGTGCTGGTGCTCCTGATCGCGCTGTTCAGCGCGATCGCGCCCGGCTTCCTGTCGGTCGCCAACCTCTCCAACGTGCTGGTGCAGTCGACCATCCTGACCATGCTCGCACTGCCGATGACGCTGATCATCATGACCGAAGGGCTGGACCTGTCGATGGGCGCGGTGCTGACGCTGACCTCGCTCTGCGTCGCCATCGTGTCGCTCGCGACCAAATCGATGCTGCTGGGCCTCGGCGCCGGCCTGCTGGTCGGCACGGCCTTCGGCGTCGCCAATGGCTGGCTGGTCGCCATCCTGGGCATTCCGCCCTTCGTCGCGACGCTGGGCACGCTCGGCATGGCGCAGGGCCTGTCGCTGATCGTCAGCGACGGCCAGAGCGTGGTCGGCATCCCCCATAGCGTGCGCGACATCTATTCTGCGACGCTTCTCGGGGTGCCCGTGCCGATCGTGATGGCGCTCGTGACCTATGCGGCATTCCACGGCCTGCTCTATCACACCCGCTTCGGCACTTACATCTTCGCACTGGGCGGCAATCGCGAGGCGCTGCGCTATGCCGGTCTCTCGCCGAACAAGCTGCTGATCGCGGTCTATGCGATCGGCGGCGCCATGGCGGGCATCGCGGGCCTGTTGATGACCGCACGGATGAATTCCGGCCACCCCACTGCCGGCCTCGGGCTCGAATTCGATGCCATCGCGGCCGTGGCCGTCGGCGGCACCTCGTTCGAGCGCGGCAATGGCTGGCTGCTCGGCACGCTGCTCGGTGTCCTCTCCGTCGGCGTGCTGCGCAACGGGCTGAACCTGATCTCGCTGCCGTCCTCGGTGCAGGTCGCAAGCGTCGGCGTGCTCGTCATCGTCGCCCTGTTCCTCGACGGCCTCAGGAGCCGCGCATGACCGACATCGCCAAGGACGCCATCGCGCCGCATCGCTCCTTCCTGTCGCAGGATGCGATCCAGGTGTTCTATCGCCTGCTGGCGGCGTTTCTGATCTGCGCGGTGCTCGCCGTGCTCAGCGATTCCTTCCTGAGCCTCGGCAATATTCTCAACGTGCTGCGGCAGGCGAGCCTGACCTTCTTCATCGCCTCCGGTCTGACGCTGGTGGTGCTGACCGCCGGCCTCGACCTCTCCGTCGGCGCCAATGTCGCGCTGTCCGCCTGCATCGCCGGCACCGTGATCCACAAGACCGGCTCGCCGGCGCTCGGCATCCTCACCGGGCTCGCCTGCGGCGGCATCGTCGGCCTGCTCAACGGCATCATGGTCACCGCGCTGCGCATCCCCTCCTTCATCGCCACCTATGGCATGCTCTGGGTGCTGAACGGCCTCACCTATTGGTACATGGCCGGCGAGACCCTGCATGGTTTTCCTGCAGGCTTCCGCCAGATCGGCAGCGGCTATCTGTTCGGCCTGCCGATCCCGGTCTACCTGCTGCTGGTGTTCCTCGGGATCGGGACGTTGTTCGCGCAGCGAACAATATGGGGCCAGGAGATCTATGCGATCGGCGCCAATCCGGTCGCCGCGCGGCTCTCCGGCATTCCGGTCGCGCGGCGCCTGCTGCTGGTCTACGCGGTATCAGGCACCATGGCGGGGCTTGCCTCGATCATCTTCCTGTCGCGGCTCAATTCGGCGGAGGCGGACATCGGCGAAAGCCTGACGCTGCCCGCGATCGCGGCCGTGCTGATCGGCGGCACCTCGCTGTTCGGCGGCGTCGGCACCGTGTTCGGCACCTTCATCGGCGCGCTGATCCTGACGCTGGTGCTGAACGGCATGAACCTGCTGTCGGTCAGCGCCAACTGGCAGCCGCTCGTGACAGGCATCATCGTCATTCTCGCGGTCTGGCTCGACATGAAGACCCGCCGCCGCGCGCAATGAGTTCTAGAGTTCCACAAGCAAAATGAGGGATGGAGGCAACATGAAACGGACACTGGGCTATCTGGCGCTGCCGCTGCTGATGGCGGCCGCGTTCACCACTGGGGCGCGCGCCGACGGCGAGACCATCGCCGTCTTCACCAAGAACCAGACCAACCCGTTCTTCCAGACGGTGCGGGTCGGCGCCGACAACATGGCGAAGGCGCTAAATGCGAAGACGCTCCAGTACATCCCGACCAAGCCGGATTCGATCCCCGAGCAGCTCAGCCAGATCGAGGACGTCGTCGTGAAGAAGCCGAGCGCGATCGTGTTCACGCCGGTCGATTACAAGGCGATGGTGCCCGGCGTCGAGAAGATCAACGAGGCCAAGATTCCCGTCGTCAACATCACCGACCGCTCGGCGGGCGGCAAGTTCCTGTCCTTCGTCGGCGCCGACGATTACAGCCTTGGGCTCGAGACCGCGCGCTTCCTGCTCAAGACGCTGGGCGGCAAGGGCAACATCGTCATCATCGAGGGCGTCAAGGGCTCGCTGACCAATGTCGACCGCGTCCGCGGCTTCAACGACGCGCTGAAGGAGGCTTCGGGCGCCAAGCTCTTGGCTTCGCAGCCCGGCAACTACCAGCGGCTGCAGGCGCTCCAGGTGATGGAAAACCTGATGCAGTCGAATTCGCAGATCGACGGCGTGCTAGCTGCCAACGACGCCATGGCGGTCGGTGCGATCGAAGCGCTCGACGGCGCCAACCGCAAAGCGCAGGTGATCGGCATCAACGGCACCAAGGAAGCGATCGACGCGATCAAATCCGGCAAGCTGCTCGCGAGCGGCGACTACAACGGATTCGCGCAAGGCTGCCTCGGCACCATGATGGCGATCCGCGCCTTGCGCAACCAGCCTGTCATCAACGAGATCGTGCTGAAGCCGACCGTCATCACCAAGGACAATTACCAGCCGTTCGACGTGCCGCTGGAGCAGCGGACCTGCCCGACCTTCGAGGACGCGAGCAAGCTCAGCGCCAAGTAGACAAACCGATCACATCAAGCCCGGACGGCCGTCGCAGCGGCCGTCCCAACAACTGATCCAAGAAACGGAGACACCATGCTGTTCGCCATTCACGCCGTCGATCGCGTCGGCGCGCTGCCGACCCGGCTCGCCAATTACGACGCCCACAAGGCTTTCCTGAGCGACACCTCGCGCTTCGGCGTCAAGATCGTGATGTCGGGGCCGCTCGTCTCCGACGATGGCCAGACGATGATCGGCAGCCTGTTCCTGATCGAGGCGCCGGGCCGTGGCGAGGTCGAGGCCTTCAATCGCGCCGATCCCTTTGCCGCGGCCGACATCTGGGAAAAGGTCACGATCACCGGCTTCCTACGCCGGCAAGGCTGAGGCTCGCTACCTCAAAACGTAAAACAACCCCATGCACAGTAGAACAGGGTTGTTCTTGCTGAGAAATTTCCGACGGGAATCTCGCCTTCAGCTGCTCGGCGGCGCTGCGCCGTCTTCGAGGTGACAGGCCACCCATTGCTCGGCTCCAGCCGCGCGCAGCACCGGTTCTTCGACCCGGCAGCGGTCGAAGACGAGCGGGCAGCGGGTGTGGAAGCGGCAGCCCTTCGGCGGATTGATCGGGCTCGGCACGTCGCCCTTGAGGATGATGGGATTGCGCTGGGCGCCGGGCTCGGGCAGCGGCACTGCCGACAGCAGCGCCCTGGTGTAGGGATGTTTCGGTGCGGCAAAGATCTCGCGGCGCGGGGCGACCTCGACGATCTTGCCGAGATACATCACCGCGACGCGGTGGGTCATGTGCTCGACGATCGCGAGATCATGGCTGATGAACAGCAGCGCGAGGCCGAACTCGCGCTGGAGGTCCTGCAGCAGATTGACGATCTGTGCCTTGACCGAAACATCCAGCGCCGAGACCGCCTCGTCGCACACGATCAGCTCGGGCTCGGCCGCGAGCGCGCGGGCAATGCCGATACGCTGGCGCTGGCCGCCGGAGAATTCGTGCGGCCTGCGGTTCAGCGCCTCGCGCGGCAGGCGCACGGTGTCCATCAGGGAGGTGACGCGCACCTCGAGGTCCTCCGCCGATTTGGCGAGGCCGAAATTGCGGATCGGTTCGGCCAGGATGTCGCGCACGCGCATGCGCGGATTGAGGCTGGAGAACGGATCCTGGAACACCACCTGCACGCGCCGGCGTATCTGACGCATCGTGCTCGGATGGGCGTCGTCGATGCGCTGGCCGTCGAGGATCACCTGGCCTGCGGTGATGTCGAACAGCCGCAAGATGGCGCGGCCGACCGTCGACTTGCCGCAGCCGGATTCGCCGACCAGCGACAGCGTCTCGCCGCGCGCGATCTCGAACGACACGCCGTCCACCGCGTAGACGAATTCGGTCTTTCGCCCGAAAAAGCCCTTGTTGACCGGAAAATGCTTCTTGAGGTCGTTGACCTGGAGCAACGGAGGGCTCATGCCGCGACGGCTCCCTTGGCCGCATAGTGACAGGCGGCGACGTGACGAGGGCCCTTCTCTTCGAGCCCCGGTGCATATTGCCGGCACAGATCGGTCGCCAGCGCACAACGGCCCGCGAAGACACAGCCGCTGATGGGCTTGCGCAGATCCGGCACTTGGCCCGGAATCTCGGCAAGCCGCCGTGCCGCGCCCGATAGCGACGAGCCAAGCCGCGGCACCGCGCCGAGCAAGCCTTGCGTATAGGGATGACGCGGCGAACGGAACAGATCGGCCACCGGGGCCTCCTCGACCTTGCGGCCGGCATACATCACCATGACGCGTTCGGCGATCTCGGCAACGACGCCAAGATCGTGGGTGATGAGAATGATCGCCGCGCCGACCCGGCTCTTCAGATCCAGCATCAGCTTCAGGATCTGCGCCTGGATCGTCACGTCCAACGCGGTGGTTGGCTCGTCGGCAATGAGAAGCTTTGGATTGCAGGCGAGCGCAATGGCGATCATGACGCGCTGGCGCATGCCGCCGGAGAGCTGGTGCGGATATTCGCGCACGCGACGCTTCGGCTCGGGAATGCCGACCAGCGTCAGCATCTCGACCGCGTGCGCTTCGGCGGCCGCCTTGTCGAGGCCCTGATGGATCATCAAGGTCTCGCGGATCTGACGGCCGACGGTGAGCACCGGGTTGAGGCTGGTCATCGGCTCCTGGAAGATCATCGAGATGTCGTTGCCTCGGATCGCGCGCATCTCGCGGTCGGAGAGTTGCAGGAGGTCCCTGCCCGCAAAGCGGATCTTGCCTGCGATCCTGCCAGGCGGCTCCGGGATCAATCGCATCAGCGACATCGAGGTCACCGATTTGCCGCAGCCGGATTCGCCGACGATAGCCAGCGTCTCACCCTCGTTGACATGGAAGGACACGCCGTCGACCGCGCGATTGATGCCACCGGGGGTGCGGAAGTGGGTCTGGAGGTTTTCGACTTCGAGCAAAGCCATCGCGATCAGCCTCGATCCATCAGAGGCTCTTGGCCATGCGCGGGTCGAGCGCATCGCGAAGGCCGTCGCCGAGCAGGTTCACGGCGAGAACCGTGACGGAGAGAAAGGCCGCCGGAAAGAACACGATGTAGGGCTTGACCTGCCACAGCGCGCGGCCCTCGGCCATGATGTTGCCCCAGGACGGAATGGTGGGCGGCGTGCCCGCGCCGATGAAGGACAGGATCGCCTCCGTGATCATGGCGCTGGCGCAGATATAGGTCGCCTGCACCAGCATCGGCGCCACCGTGTTGGGCAGGATGTGGCGAAGGATGATCATGGGCGTGCGCGTGCCGCAGGCCACGGCCGCGTCCACATAGGGCTGCTCGCGCAGCGATAGCACCACGCTGCGGACGAGGCGCGAGACACGCGGGATCTCGGCAACGGTGATGGCCAGGATGACGTTGCCGACGCTGCCGCGCGTCAAGGCCATCAGCGCGATCGCGAGCAGGATCGGCGGGATCGACATCAAGCCGTCCATGAAGCGCATCAGGATGCCGTCGGCCCAGCGGATGAAGCCGGAGACCATGCCGATGGCGAGGCCGGCAGCGGACGCGAAGATCGCAACTGACAGGCCGACCGTGAGCGAGACCCGCGCGCCAAACAGCACGCGCGAATAGATGTCGCGGCCGAGCACGTCGGTGCCGAACCAGAAATCGGCCGACGGTGCACGGGTGCGCTTGGCGGGCGCGAGCGCGGTCGGATCGACCGTTCCGAGATAGGGCGCGAAGATCGCGATCAGGACCAGCGTCAGCAGCAGCGCGCCACCGATCGCAACAGTGGGATGGCCGCGCAACAAGCCGATGAAGCCCCGCCGGATCGTGACCGGCCGAAGGATCTCAGGCAGTTGCGGCGCGAGGACGAGGCCGGCCGGGAGCGCTTGCGGATTGATGGTCGTGTCGGTCAATAGCGGATCCTCGGGTCAACGAGCGTGTAGATGAGGTCAATCATCAGATTAACGACGACGTAGACGAAGCTGAACAGCAGCACGATGCCCTGGATGACGGGATAGTCGCGGCGCAGGATCGCATCGATCGTGAGCCGGCCGAGGCCGGGAATCGCGAACACGCTTTCGGTGACCACCGCGCCGCCGATCAGGAGCGCGATGCCGATCCCGATCACGGTCACGATCGGCACGGCCGCGTTCTTCAGCGCGTGAATGAACAGGATGCCGCCCTGCCCGAGGCCCTTGGCCTTGGCAGTGCGGATATAGTCCTGCTGCAACACTTCGAGCATAGCGGCGCGGGTGATGCGCGCGACCAACGCGATATAGACGCAACCGAGCGCGATTGACGGCAGGATCAAATTCTCCAGCCACGGCCAGAAGCCCTGCGTGAGCGGCGTGTAGCCCTGCACCGGCAACCATTCCAGTTCGAGCGCGAAGATGTAGGCGAGCATGTAGCCGACCACGAACACGGGCAGCGAGAAGCCGAACACGGCAAAGCCCATGATGATCCGGTCGATGAGGCTGCCGGCCTTCCACGCCGCCACCACGCCGAGCGGCACAGCCACCACGATCGTCAGCAGCAACGTGACGATCATCAGCGACAGCGTTGGTCCAAGCCGCTGTCCGATCATCGCCGAGACCGGCAGGTTGGTGAAGATCGAGGTGCCGAGATCGCCGTGCAGGATGCGCCAGACCCAGCTGCCGAACTGGATCAGGAACGGCCGGTCGAGGCCGAGGCTCTGGCGGATGCGCTCCACATCCTCCGGGCTTGCCTGGTCGCCCGCGATCACCACGGCGGGATCGCCCGGCGCGATGTAGAGCAGGCTGAACACGAACAGCGCGACGATCGCCATCACCGGCAAGGTCGCGACGATGCGACGGAGGATGTAAGAGAGCATCTGGCCTCAGCGCGCGATCATGCAGACTTCGACACGCCCCAGAAGAACGGCAGCGGACCCTTGGTGATGCCCGAAACGTTCTTGCGCCAGGCCGTGTAGGTCAGGAAGAAACCGGTCGGCGCGTAGACGACATCCTCGATCGCCGCCTTGTTGACCCGCCCGATCGCCGCCTTCTCTTCCTCGAGATTCTTGGCGTCGAACCAGGACGTGATCTCCTTCTCGGTGTTCGGGCTGCTTGGCCAGCCGAACCAGGCCTTGTCGCCGTTGGCGCGGATGGCCGTGTAGGCGGCGGGCGTGATGCAATCGGCGCCGGCATGCCAGCTGTGGAACATGTTCCAGCCGCCCTGTCCCGGCGGTGTCTTTGCGGCGCGACGGGAGCCGACCGTGCCCCAATCGGTGGCGACGAAGTCGACATTCATGCCGAGCCTCTTCAGGAGGTCCGCGGTGACGTCGCCTTGCGCCTTCGTGATCGGCTGATCCTGCGCGACCAGGCACGTCACCGGCTGGCCGGAATAGCCGCTCTCCGCCAGCAGCTTCTTGGCGGCATCGAAGTCGCGCTTGCCCTTCAGGATCTCGCCGCCCATCTCGTTGTAGACAGGCGTGTCCGGCGTGAAGAAGCCGGGCAACGACTTCCACAATGCGTTGTCGTCGCCGACGATCGCGCGCATATAGTCTTCCTGGCTGAGCGCCATCAGCACCGCGCGCCGCGCCCGCACGTCGTTGAACGGCGCGAACAGATGGTTCATGCGGAACGAGCCGATATTGCCGAGGGGATCGCCGATATCGACGCTGATGTTCTTGTTCTTCTTCAGCACGGGCACGAGATCGGCGATCGGGTTCTCCCACCAGTCGACCTCGCCGTTCTGCAACGCGGCCGCCGCTGTCGCGGGGTCCGGCATCACGATCCATTCGACACGATCGACCATGATCTGCTTGCCACCGGCCAGCCACGACGCCTTCTCCTGCCGCGGCACGTAATCGGTGAACTTCTCGAACACCGACTTGGCGCCTGGGACCCATTCGCTCTTGGCGAACTTCATCGGACCCGAGCCGACATATTCGGTGATCTGCTTGAACGGATCGGTCTTGGCGATACGCTCGGGCATGATGAAGGAGCACGGCGCGTTGTTCTTGGCGAACGCATAGAGCATCTTCGGAAAGGGCTGCTTCAAAACCCATTTGAAGGTGCGGTCGTCGACGGCGGTCAATTCCTGCTGGATCGCAATGATCATCAGGCCCATCGGATCGCGCGCGGCCCAGCGCGACAGGCTCGCAACGACGTCCTTGGCCAGCACCGGCTCGCCGTCGTGGAATTTGAGGCCCGGGCGCAGCTTGAACGTCCAGATCTTGCCGTCGTCGGAGGTCTCCTCGGACTCGACCATTTGCCGCTGCGGCTGCAACTGCGCGTCGATCCCGTAGAGCGTGTCCCAGACCAGCGCGGCGGCATTGCGCACGACATATTGCGTGCCCCAGATCGGATCGAAATTGGCAAGATTAGCCTGCGGCACGAAGCGCAGAGTGCGGGCTGATGCGCCTTGCGCGATGGCCGGGGCCGAGACGCCGGTCAATGCCAGACCGCCCGCGCCCGCCAGTCCCTTCAATACGGTCCTGCGATCCATGAAGTCCTCCCAGTAGTGCCGTGATGCCGGCCATCGTTGGCCAAGGGCAGGTGAAACCAGAGCCCATTGGCTTGCAAATGGTATGCCACTAACCGGACCTTCGCCAGCGGGATCTCACCGCCATTTGGACCAGCCAAGCCTCAAAGACCCGCCGCACGTTGCGATCGTGGCTGGTTCGCCCTGGGGTCAGGCTGTCAGGAACAGCCGCAAGCGCCGCCAGCCGATGACGACGCTGGTCATGGAGAACGCGAACCCTAGCGCACAGAGTCCGACGATCAGGGCATCGCGCAGACGCGGACGCGCCATGAGGATTGGGAAATCGAGTGTGTGCAGCGCGCCGTACACCCAACGATAGGCGCGCCGCGAGGCATCCAGCCGTTGCAGCAAATTGCCGTCGGCGCCGTCGATGTCGAACCAGAGCTCTCCGCAGCGCGAGCGATAGACCGGCGCGCCTTGGACGGCGGATCGAGCGGGATAGTCGTCGCTATCGGCAACAACGGACGGTGCGGCGCAGCCCGAGGCGAGGCGCGTCGACAATTCCTGAACGTCGCGCGCGCCCAAAACTCCCGTATATCCCTCATGAGGCGTCTCCGCGGCCTTGACCAGAGTCTGGCTGCCGAGAGCGATCCGCTCGCGTCGATAGACATTGCCGTTGAAGGCGAGCCATTCAATATCCCGGGCCGACGACGATATCGACTGCCGGTCGAGCGGCGAGGCAGCCGCCCAATCCGGCGCGGCATACACCACGCCCGCTTCCGCCGAGGTCAGCTGCCCGCGCGAGAACAACCGGCCGTGATCCATGGAGAGCCAGCCGCTGAATATCCAGGTGAGCACGAACACTGTCACCGCAAGGCCGAGGATGTGATGCAATGCGTGCCACCCGCGGTAAGGTGAGGACATCCGTCGTCCACGCACCTTGATCTGCAGGGTCCCGAGCAGAGCGCCAAGCATCGCTGCAATCAAGGCGAGCAGCGACAATGTCCAGACCACCCCATCCCACAGCGCCCAATTGCTTCTCAGAACCGTCGGATAGATCCAGTGCAGTACGCTGCCGACGAGATTCCAGCCACGCTCGCTTCGCGTCGTATCCAGGACGATCTCGCCGGTGAGCGAGGAGACATAGACCTCCGTCCCGGCAGCATCGCCGAGAGCCACGCGAAACAGCGGCCGGTGGCGATCAAAGCCGTTTGGCACCGTCCACTGATCGTAATCCGCCTGCGCGAGCAGCGTTGCGCGCGCGGCATCGAGCCCGCGGCTGCAGGCGTGATCCTGCGCGATGGCGAGCGCGACATCGGAGGACGTCACCCGCGCGTCCTGTCCATCGGAGGCGCGGACCGCGCGCAGATGCGACGGCCCGGAGACGACATAGACCGGCCCGTCACTCCGCTGGATCAGCCGAACGCGCACGGCATCCTCGATCCCGCTGGCGGCGACCGCATCGCGGACTGCCATGCGAACCTGCGCGCGATCCACCGGAGCGAGGCCGGCAAACCGCTCCGCTTCCGTCAGCGACGGGAACGGAACGAAGTGCATCACGATGCCGGTCGCGAACCACATCGCGAACAGCAGGCAGAGCGCGATCCCGAGCCAGCGGTGCAGCAGGATGATCGCGCCCATCATGCGTTCAGCGCCCTACCATTTGAACGCGGCCGAGAGCTCATAGGTGCGCGGCGCGCCGAGGAGGATCTGATCGGGATAGAACGGATCGCCCCAGATCGCGTAGCGCTTGTCGGTGATGTTGCGCACGCGGAAGGTCAGGCGTGCCTGATCGACGGCGTTGAATACCGTCTTGGGGATGTCGACGAAGGCATAGACGTCGGCCACAGTATAGGCCTTCATCGTCACGACGTTGGCGTCGGTGTTGTAGCGGTCGCCGACGTGGCGGCCGGTGATGCCGAGCTCGACCGGCCAGGGGGTGAAGAAGCGCCAGGACGCGCCGGCATTGGCGACGATGCGCGGCACGTTCGGCGGCGTGTTGCCGGAGAACGAGCCGCCAACGAAATTGTAGTCGGCATAGCGCGCATCGACATAGGCGATGTTGCCCCACAGCCGCAGCGGGTCGATCGGACGCACGGACGCCGCAAGCTCGACGCCCTTCGATTCCTGCCGTCCGGCGATGTTGAGCGCCTGCCCGCCGGCGGCGGCATAGACGTTCTTGCGCAGGATGTCGTAGGCCGAGAACGACCACTCGGCCCGGTTGTCCCAGAACAGGTGCTTGACGCCGGTCTCGTAGGTGCGCGCGGTGGTCAGGTCGAGCGGCTGCGTGGGTCCGAGCAGGAAGATATTGTTGGCGGAGACGTCGGCGCCGGTGGCGTATTGGCTGAAGAAGGTCAGGCCGGGCACGGCTTCCCAAGTGTAGCCGATGCGACCCGTCACCGGCGCCCAGTCTTTGGTGTACGGAAAGCCAGCGTTCACGATACCGGCGGCGTCGGTCGAGTTGCGATCGAGCCCGATATGCTCGACACGCAGGCCGCCGATCAGCGCGAAGGTCCGCGTCAGCTTCAGCCGGTCCTCGAACGACAGCGCCTCGTTGTCGATGCGCGCGGTCTGCTGCTTGGTCGTGAGCGTGCCGTAGAAGCCACGGTTGGGATCGACGAGATCAACGGAATCGCCCGGAAAATTTGCCGCGCCGGGCCTGACGAAATCGAGATAGCTCGACGACAGCGTCGCGACCATGCGGTTGTCGAATCCTGCGATATTCGCATCCCAGATCAGGTCGGTGATGTTGCCGACAAGGCGCTGGCTGTGCGCGACATAGAAGCGCTCGCGATCGACAAGGTTCGTCCCGGAGTTGAACGCCTCGACCTCATTGTTGAACCAGCTCCGTTCCGCCCCATAGCCATAAGCCTGGCTCTTCAAGGTCAGGTCGGGCGCGAGCTTCAGCTCGAAGCCGCCGCGCAGCCACACCTCCTGTGCAACATTACGATTGTCCAGAACGTTGTAGTTGGTGTTGAAGGTGCGATCGTCGATGGTGACCGCGCCGAGATTTGTTTTGTTGTAATTCGAAATATAGTTTCCGGAAACGATCCCCGTCGTCGCATGCGAACCACTGAAGGCGATCGGCACCAGCGGCGCGCCCCAATAGGCCTTCGAGCGGTCTTCGCGATACTCGACCGCGCCCCACACCTTGAGACTGTCGGAGATGCGGTAGTTGAGCTGGCCCGACACGTCGAACGTCTTGGTGTTGGTGTCGTCGGCAAAGCCGTTGAGGGAGGAGCGGCTGATGTCGAAGCGATAATCGAGGCCCTGCACATTGGTGCTGCCGCCCGAGCCGTAATGCGTGCGGAACGAGTTCAGCGAGTCCCAGGAGAAGTCCGCCTCGTTCCGGATTGGTCCCGTATGCGGCGCCTTGGTCACGAAATTGATCGCGCCGCCGGCGGCGCCCTCGCCCGATATGAGCGAGGCCGGGCCTTTCAAGAATTCCACGGCCTCCAGATTGGACGTGTCGGTGATCCGCGAGGTCATGTTCTGCGGACCTATCTTGATGCCGTTGTAGAGCGTGTTGATCTGGCTGTTGGTGAAGCCGCGCATCGAGAACGCGGCAGGCTCGGCCGGATTGTCGCCGGAGGTGACACCGACCGCGCCCTGCGCCGTCTCGGACACGGTGCGATAGCCCTGCTCGCGCATGGTTTCGGCTGAGATCACCTCGACGGTTGCGGGAATTTCGCGCACGGTCAGGCCGAGCCGTGAGGCGCTTTCCGGTACTACATTGGTGTTGAGCGGCGTCTGCGCCGCTACGGTCGGCACGACAGGCTTGGGCGCCGCGGATGCAGTCGCAGGCCGGCGCGCGACTGCGCG
>NZ_JALBHA010000569.1:0-3812 GCF_023006445.1 Bradyrhizobium sp. SHOUNA76 | reverse complement strand
CCTCCTCGTTCGGCTGGTTCAGCGCCGAGCCGGTGAAGCCGCCGACATTGAGCGCGAAGGCCTTGTAGTCGCCGGCCGTGGAATAATCGCCGGCGAGGAAGTTGCGGACGCGCTCGTTGATGAAGGGCACGCTGTCGGCCGCGAACTTGCCGGCCATTGGCGCGGCCGACGGCGACGGCGCAGGCATCGGAGCCATGGCAGCTCCGGCATTCTGCGGCGCCATTGATGTCATCGGCGCCTTGGCAAGCTGGGTCGGCATTGGGCTCGGCGCCACTGCGTTTGCCGTCGGCGCGGCACTTGGTGCCGCGGCCGGCGTCGCTGCGACATTCGCCGCCTGCTTGAGCTTGGTGTTGTAGAGAAAGCCGGTAACGCCGATGGCGACGATCGAGACCACCGCGACCACCAGCGGCCACATCCACACGGGGGCGGCGGCCAGCTTCGAGCCCGGCTTCTTCAGTTGCGGCTTGCTATAGGTCCCATCCTCGCGCCGCATCGCCACCATGTAGGCATGCACCGGCGTCGGGATGTTCTTGACCTCCTGCGCGCCGATATCGGCGAACTGCACCGAGAGCTTGTTGGCGACCTGCTCGTGCACCGCGCGGGAGACGCAGATGCCGCCGACCTCGGCGAGGCCCTCCAGCCTTGCTGCGATGTTGACGCCGTCGCCCAGCAGATCGCCGTTGCGCTCGACCACGTCGCCGATGGTGATGCCGATGCGGAACGACATCTGCCGGCTCGGCGGATAGGCCATGTTGCGGGTTCGCAAGGACTCCTGGATGTCGATCGCGCAACGCACCGCATCGACTGCGCTCGGGAATTCCGCCAGCACGGCATCGCCCGCCGTGTTGAAGATGCGTCCGCCGGCCCTGGCGATGAAATCGTCGACGACCTCGCGATAGGAGGCCAGACGCCGCAGCGTCTCCTCCTCGTCTTCCGCGACCAATCTCGAGTAACCGGCAATATCCGCCGCGAAAATCGCTGCGATCTTGCGTTTCATCTGTCACCCGCCCCGGGAACAAAATTCGCAAGGGAGAATGCCGCTATCGGAAGCGCGGTGCAACAAAGTTTCAGCGCCCGCCACGGTCAGTGACGAGCGCTGAACTTGTTCAGGAATTCTGGACTTGAGCCCCGGAGCGGTGCCCCGGGGCTTAGTGCATAGCGGTCGAGTTGAGCTGCTGCTGGATGCTCTTGTAGTGGTCGAGCCGCTCGATGGCGTTGTCGAGCTCGCTGCCTTCGTGCTCCTTCAGGCCCTCTTCCATCTCCGAGATAGTCTCGGCGAACCGGGCGCGGTCGAGCTCGGCCAGCGACGTTGCGACGTCGGCGAGCACGGTCAGGCCCTTTTCGGAAACTTCGGCGAGACCGCCGAGCACGATGACCTTCTCGTGACGGCCGCCAGCGGTGATGGTGAGAATGCCGGGCCGGATCGCGGCCACGACCGGCGCATGTCCTGCCAGCACGCCGAAATCACCCTCGACGCCGGGGATGTCGACCTGATCGACCTCACCCGAGAAGGCGAGCTTTTCCGGAGAGACGAGATCGAAGTGGAAGGTGGCCATAAGAAACCTGCGAATGGTGAGTGGCGAATGGCGAGTGGCTGAAACAGGGAGCAGCCAATCGCCACTCCCTATTCGCTATTCGCCCGCTTAAGCGGCTTCCGCCGCCAGCTTCTTGCCCTTCTCGACGGCTTCTTCAATGGTGCCGACCATGTAGAAGGCGGCTTCCGGCAGGTGGTCGTACTTGCCTTCCACCAGGCCCTTGAAGCCCTTGATGGTGTCGGCGAGCTCGACGAACTTGCCCGGCGATCCCGTGAAGATTTCAGCGACGTGGAACGGCTGCGACATGAAGCGCTCGACCTTGCGGGCGCGGGCCACCGTCAGCTTGTCCTCTTCCGAAAGCTCGTCCATGCCGAGAATGGCGATGATGTCCTGGAGCGCCTTGTAGCGCTGCAGCACCTGCTGGACCTGACGGGCAACCGCGTAGTGCTCCTCGCCGACGACCAGCGGGGAGAGCATGCGCGAGGTCGAGTCGAGCGGATCCACCGCGGGGTAGATGCCCTTTTCGGCGATCGAGCGCGACAGCGTGGTGGTCGCGTCAAGATGCGCGAACGAGGTCGCGGGCGCCGGGTCGGTCAAGTCGTCGGCCGGAACGTAGATGGCCTGCACCGAGGTGATCGAACCCTTCTGCGTGGTGGTGATGCGCTCCTGCAGCGCGCCCATGTCGGTGGCGAGCGTCGGCTGATAACCCACCGCCGAAGGAATACGGCCGAGCAGCGCCGACACTTCCGAGCCGGCCTGGGTGAAGCGGAAGATGTTGTCGACGAAGAACAGCACGTCCTGGCCCTTGTCGCGGAAGTCTTCCGCGATGGTCAGACCCGTGAGCGCGACGCGGGCGCGGGCGCCCGGCGGCTCGTTCATCTGGCCGAACACCAGCGCGCACTTCGACTTCACGCTCGGATCCGGATTCTTCGGATCGGCGTTGACCTTGGACTCGATGAACTCGTGATAGAGGTCGTTGCCCTCGCGGGTACGCTCACCGACGCCGGCGAACACGGAGTAACCGCCGTGCGCCTTCGCGACGTTGTTGATCAGCTCCTGAATCAGCACGGTCTTGCCGACGCCGGCGCCGCCGAACAGGCCGATCTTGCCGCCCTTCGCATACGGAGCCAGGAGATCGACGACCTTGATGCCGGTGACGAGAATCTCAGCTTCGGTCGACTGGTCGGTGTAGCTCGGCGCGTCCTGATGGATCGGGCGCAGGCCTTCGGACTTGACCGGGCCGGCTTCGTCGATCGGCTCGCCGATGACGTTGATGATGCGGCCGAGCGTGCCTTCGCCGACGGGAACGCGGATCGGCTGGCCGGTGTCGGTCACTTCCTGGCCGCGCACCAGACCTTCGGTCACGTCCATCGCGATCGTGCGCACGGTGGACTCACCGAGATGCTGCGCAACTTCCAGCACGAGGCGGATATTACCGTTCTTGGTTTCCAGCGAATTGAGAATGGCCGGGAGGTGGCCCTCGAACTGTACGTCGACGACGGCGCCCATGACCTGGGTGACGCGACCGACCGGGTTAGCTGCTGTAGCCATGAAGCTCTCCTTCGAAATTCTGTACTTGAACGACCGTCGTTGAATTCGTGCGTCAGACCGCCTCGGCGCCGGAGATGATCTCGATCAGCTCCTTGGTGATCTGGGCTTGACGGGTTCGGTTGTAGATCTGGGTTTGCTTGCGGATCATTTCGCCGGCGTTGCGGGTGGCGTTGTCCATCGAGCTCATCTGCGCGCCGTAGAACGAGGCGTTGTTTTCCAGCAGCGCGCGGAAGATCTGCACCGCGATGTTGCGCGGCAACAGGCCCGAAAGGAGTTCGTCCTCCTCCGGCTCATATTCGTAGGACGTCGACGGCGCGTTCGCCGCCTTCTCTTCCACGACCAGTGGAATGATCTGCTGCGCGGTCGGGATCTGGGCGATCACCGACTTGAACTGCGCGTAGAACAGCGTGCAGGCGTCGAACTCGCCGTTGTCAAAACGGGCCAGCACCTTCCTGGCGATGTCCTCGGCATTGACGAAGCCGAGCTGACGAACGCTGCGCAGGTCGAGATGCTCGACGATCTGCTTGTCGAACAGGCGGCGGAGCTGCTCATAGCCCTTGCGGCCGACGCAGAAGAATTTGACCTCCTTGCCCTGCGCCATCAGCGCCTGGGCGCGATCGCGCGCGAGACGCACGATCGAGGAGTTGAAGGCACCGGACAGGCCGCGCTCGCCGGTGCAGACCAGCAGCAGATGGACCTGGTCCCTGCCGGTGCCGGCGAGCTGCG
>NZ_JALBHA010000568.1:0-3812 GCF_023006445.1 Bradyrhizobium sp. SHOUNA76 | reverse complement strand
GACCCGCGAGGCCGTGACCAGACGGACCATCGGGGGCTCCTGCCGGGGGTCGCTGACCGCCGAGGCTTCATGGGAGGGAATCGCAAGAGCAACGAAGGTCGCCACCCCCGCTGGGACCAGAATACCGGCCAAAATCGCAACACCCCTTTTCACGACCGTCTCCTTTGAGTTTTAGATTGTGTACGAAATCTATATCGAAGTTAGAAGTCGGTCGCAATCTAATTTTGGGATGATAACGAAAGCGTGATCTCCAGATCGAAGGTTTCCTCGCGGAGTGCCAAATCCAGGGATGAGATTGATAGATTGCAGTTGAACTCTATATGGGATATAGAAGTGGAACGAAATCCAAATGGAGGTCCACGATGCGAGTGAGTCGCACCCAGGCGGCCGAGAACCGCCAAACCGTGATCAATGTGGCCAGTCGCCTCTTCAGGGAGCGCGGCTTTGATGGCATTGGGCTCAAGGACCTGATGAAGGGGGCCGGGCTAACCCAGGGCGCCTTCTACAAGCAATTCGCGTCAAAAGAGGATCTGGCGGTCGAGGCGTCGAGGCGCGCATTGGAGAGCGCGTCCGGCCGATGGACGGATGCTGCCACCCAGAATCCTGAGGATCCGCTTGGCGCGGTGATCGGGTTCTACCTCAGCGGCGACCATCGCGGAGAAAAGATGGACGGTTGCCCGATCGTGGCGCTCGGCTCGGATGCCGCGCGTCAGGGCCTCGAGGTGAAGGCGGAATTCGAAGCGGGCATCAAAGCCCATCTCGACGTGCTCGGCCGCTTCATCGCCGGAGCTGGCGACGAGGCCTCCCGCAGCAAGGCCATGGCCATTCTCGCGACGATGGTGGGCGCGGTGACGCTATCGCGCGTGATCAACGACCCTGATCTGGCTCAGGCCGTTCTGGATGCCGCGGCGAAACAGGTTCGAGATGCCGCTGCCGCTTGAAAGGATGGGCCGGTGTTCGGATTGAGAACGTGCCCGAGGCCCATTCGCGGATCAAATTAGAAAGAGAACGATGTCGAAAGAAGCAACGGAAAGCTTCGCCGGAAAATGGGCTCTGATCACGGGCGCGTCGAGTGGCCTCGGCCTTGAATTCGCAGATCTCCTGGCGGCGCAGAAAGTCAATCTCGTACTGGCGGCTCGACGGCAAGAGCCGATGGACAGGCTTGCCTCCGATCTCCGCCGCAAATACGGGGTGGATGTGCTGGTCGAGGCGATCAATCTTGCCGCGCCGGGCGCGGCCACCCGCCTGAAAAGCAATCTCGACGCGAAGTCGGTGACGATCGACATTTTGGTGAACAATGCCGGCTTCGGCTTGCACGGCGATTTTTTGGACACGCCGATCGAGCATACCGCGAACATGATCCAGCTCAACATCACGACGCTCACAGAGCTGACCTATCTGTTCGGCCACGACATGGCTAAGCGGCGATCCGGACATATCCTTCTCATCGCCAGCCTTCTGGCCTTCCAGGCCGTCCCCAGCTATGCGGCCTATGCGGCGACCAAGGCTTATGTCCTCGCCCTTGGCGAGGCTCTGCATGACGAACTCCGCCCGCGCGGTGTGGTCGTTACCAGTCTCTGCCCGGGGCACACCGCGACGGGCTTCGATGCGGCAGCCGGCGCAACCGCATCGGCCTTGCTGCGCCTTCTCACCATGAAGCCGCGCCCGGTCGCCGCGAGCGGAATTCAGGCATTGCTGCAAGGAAAGGCTATGGTGGTCGCAGGCTTCTCGAACAAAATGGCCGCCTTTTCAAATCGTCTGACACCGCGATCAATGCAAAGGGCCACGATGAAAAGAATAATGGACGCTTGACTCCGGAGCGCCCGGGTGCGGGCGCTTGCCGAACCAGCGCGGGTTCTTGACTCTTGGCAGAGGTCGCAGAAAAGGCGCGTGTGCAAGCAAGCGCGGATACGAGCCGAAGCTCTCGTAATTGAAGCTCGACCTCAGCACCAACCATCGAAGAACGGATCGACAGTTGTCGGATCATGGCGCGCGCGAACGCGGCGCGCTCGACGATGGTCCGGCGGCTTGAGCCGTTGCGAGCTGTGAAATGACCCGCGTTCGCGCAAGCGGGTTTGAAGAGCGTCACCGAACAGGTTCGTGAGACCGCGCACAACGCCCCCGACCAGCGCGGTCGAAATCTCCAGACCAGCTGACCTCGATAAAAATTCCTAAAAAGAACTGCGTCATAGTGTCTAAGCGGAGCCATCGATAAGAAAAAGTTTGATCAAGCTTCATTGACGGTTCTTATTTAGAACTGTATATGGAGGCGCTCCTTGCAAAACGAGCCAATCCAAGAATTCGCCGAAAAGGGGGGAAGGTGATGGTCGTCGATGAGCGCACTCCGAATCGCAATCGCAATCGCGAGCTCGATCGCTCGCACCGAACTTCGCTAGGTTAGAGCGAGTCTGGAGCCCAAATGGCGATCGACGTTCTTTTCCGGCCGTTCACACATAAAGGCCTGAGCCTTCCAAATCGCGTCGTTATGGCGCCGATGACCCGCTCGTTCTCTCCAAATGGCGTAGTTACCGCAGATGTAGCGCAGTATTACCGTCGCCGGGCCGAAGGCGGGGTCGGACTTATCATTTCGGAGGGCACAGGGGTTGATCGCCCGGCTTCTTTGAACGACCCGAACGTCCCTCGGTTTCACGGCGTGCAGGAGCTCGCCGGCTGGCGTCGCATCGTGGACGAAGTCCACGATGCCGGCGGACTGATGGCGCCTCAGCTTTGGCACGTCGGCGCCGTCCGCACGCGCGAGAAAGACTGGCAGCCTCCAGGCGCCTACGACAGCCCTTCGGGGCTTTCGCGACCCGAGAAGAATCTTGGCGTCCCGATGAGCGATGAGGATATCGCGGACGCCATTCGGGCCTTCGCGGATGCCGCTCTTGCCGCCAAGCGCTCGAATTTCGATGCCGTCGAGCTGCATGGAGCGCACGGCTATCTGATCGACCAATTTTTCTGGGAAGGGACCAATCGCAGAGAAGATGCGTATGGTGGCAGAAATCTACCCGGGAGAGCGCGTTTCGCCGCCGACATCGTGCGCGCGGTGCGTAAATCGGTCGGCCCTGAGTTTCCGATATTGCTTCGGATCAGCCAGTGGAAGCAGCAGGACTTCGCCGTAAAGCTCGCCAGCACGCCGCGCGAATTGGAGGCGTGGTTGATGCCTCTGCGTGAAGCCGGTGTTGACATTCTTCATTGCTCGCAGCGGCGCTTCTGGGAGGCGGAATTCGAGGGTTCGGATCTGAATTTTGCCGGGTGGGCGAAAAAGGTGACTGGCTTGCCGACGATTTCGGTCGGCTCAGTGGGGCTGACGGGTGAGTTCATCGCCGCATACGGCGGAGAGAGTTCGCGACCGGCATCCTTGGACGAACTGGTCCGTCGTCTGGACCGAGAGGAATTCGATCTCGTGGCCGTTGGCCGGGCGCTGCTTCAGGATCCGCAATGGCTTTTGAAGGTGCGTGACGGACGAGCCGCTGAACTGATGGCTTTCGATCGCTCTGCATTTGCGACCTTGAGCTGAACGTCGGAACGCGTTGATTGCTCTTTTGAGCACCGGGATTGGAGGAGATGCGCAAGTTGCGACATCAAATCCCAAAAAAACAATGACGCAATCAGGAGGGAAAAGTGCGCGAGAAGCGGAGGGGATTGGATAGCCGTCGTCGTTGCGGAGCGCGGTCGCTCACCAGGTCGCCGAACGACAAGGGCGAGACGAGATGACGCAGGCACAGCTCGCGCAGGGGACATCGCCCCTGCTCGCGGTTCGCGACGTCAGCGTCGTGTTCGGCGGCATCATCGCGCTCAACGGCGTGTCC
>NZ_JALBHA010000567.1:0-3823 GCF_023006445.1 Bradyrhizobium sp. SHOUNA76 | reverse complement strand
AGCCGCTTGGCGCGCTGGACGCGCTGACCCGGATCTCGATGCAGCGTCTCTTGGAGCGCGTCTGGCGCGACCAGGGCTTTACCGCGATCCTCGTCACCCACGACGTCGCCGAAGCGGTCGCGCTGGCGGATCGCGTGCTCGTGATCGAGGACGGCCGCATCGCCCACGACGTCACGGTTAACGCAGGCAGGCCGCGTCAGCGCGGTTCGGCCGAGCTTGCCGGCCTCGAAGGCTCGATCCTGAGCCACCTGTTGTCGGCGGACGATCGTACCTAAATACAGGGAACCCCGCCTTGGGGGAGCAATACCATGAATGTAGTGCCCCGCGATCTCATGACTGAAATCCCCGTCTCGTCCGCCGATTTCCGCGGCGCCATGCGCCATCTCACCGGCGGCGTCAGCGTCATCACCGCCGGGCGGGGCAAGGACATCACCGGCATGACGGTGACCTCGGTGACCTCATTGTCGGTCGAGCCACCGACGCTGCTGGTCAGCATCAACCGCGATGCCTCCTCCTTTCCGCTGATCCGGCGCCACGGCGCCTTCGGCGTCAACATCCTCAATGCCGACCAGCTCGATGTCGCCGAGCGCTTTTCCGGCAAGGGCGGGCTGAAGGGCGCTGATCGCTTCGCCGGGGCCAGATGGGTGACGGCGGTCTCGGGCGTTCCGCTCCTGGCCGGCGCGCTGTCGGCCTTCGACTGCGAGGTCGAGGAGATCGTGGAGCGCCACTCGCACGGCATCGTCATCGGCCGTGTCAGAGACATCAAAAGCTTGACCCGCACCGCTGCGCTGGCCTATTGGCACGGCCAGTACGTCGCGGTCGACCAGGACGAGGACGCGGTCAGGCTCGCCGACGTCAGCCTTCCCGCGCGGGGCCGGCGCGGCGTTTGATCGCCGCCCGACAGGGCCGCGCAGGCTGGCCTTTTCCCCGTCATCGCTCTAGAAGCGCCCAAAGCCTTCCCGTTTCGGGACGGCCATGGAGCGGATCGATGAAGCGCATCGCGACCTTCGCCTTCTACGCCGTCGGCGCGCTCGCGATCGCCTATCTCGCGCTTTACGCCTACGCGATGTTCTCAGGCCAGCCCGTGATCATTCCCGGCGACCCCATCCACATTTTCCGCAAGCCCGACGCGCCGAGTTATTCGTAGACCTCGGGAAGTCTCGTAGGGTGGGCAAAGCGAAGCGTGCCCACGACCTCCATCCAGCAGGCAGCTATCGTAGGGTGGGCAAAAGGCGCACTTGCGCCGTGCCCACCATCTCTCCGCGTGACCGCTGTGGTGGGCACGCTTCGCTTTGCCCACCCTACGGCACCTCGCTTCACCCCCGCAAAATCGCCAGCGCCAGCGTCTGCGCGCGTGGCACGATGCTGTCGAGCTCGAGATATTCCTCCGGCGTGTGCGCGAGGCCACCGACCGGGCCAAGGCCGCAGATGGTCGGCGTGCCCACGGCGGCGGTGAAACCGGAATCGGCGCAGCCGCCGGAGAACTCGCCCTGCAGCGTGGTGAGGCCGGCCTGCCTTGCGGCCGCCCGGTAGCTTTCGAACAGCGCTTTCGACTCCGCGCTCTGCACCACCGGCACGAACTCGCCCTTGATGGTCAGCGTTGCGCTCGTGCCCGGCACGTAAGACGTCGCGACGATCGTCTCGATCGCTTCCATCACCCTCGCCCGATCGGCCGGGTCGACATAACGCAGGTCGATCTGACCCTCGGCCGAGGGCGCCGTGGTGTTGACGGACTGCCCGCCCGAGACCAGGCCGACATTGAGCGTGATGCCCCTGTCGAGATCGGTGAGCGCGTGGATCTTGACGATCTTGTGCGCGAGCTCGCCGATCGCGCTGACGCCGGCGGCGAAATTGGCGCCGGAATGCGCGGCTTTGCCGGTGATGGCCAGATGCATGAAGATGCCGCCCTTGCGCCCGGTGACGACGTTGCCGGTGGGGCGGCCCGGCTCGGAATTGAACACGGCGCGGGCGGCGCGGCCCTCGCGTTCGATCACGGGCCGGGAGGAGGGCGAGCCGATCTCCTCGTCCGAGGTGATCAGCAGCTTGATCGGATGCGGGTTGCCGCCGAACTTGTGGAAGGCCGTTGCGACGAACACGTTCATGACGAGGCCGGACTTCATGTCGGCGACGCCAGGGCCATAGGCACGGCCATCCCTAATGGTGAATGGACGGCGCCCGGCCTCGCCCTTGCCGAACACGGTGTCCCGATGTCCCATCAACAGCACCGGCCTTTCGTTGCTGCCGGGCTTTGCCACCTCGGCATGGATCGCGTCGCCGAAAGCGTCGTGGCTCTCGCGCCGGCACGGAATGCCGTGCTCGGCAAAATGCCGCTCGAACCGCGCCCCGACCGCATCGACGCCTTCCTTGTCATAGGAGCCGGAATCGATGTTCACGACGTCGCGGAGCAGATCGATCATCGCCTGCCGCTGCGTCGCCAGCCAGTCCGTGATTTGAGCTTCAGACATGTGGTTCCTCGCGTGGTTCTCACGCGGGGTTATAGGGCCTGGCGTGTGGATGGCCTAGTCACGTAACGCGGTCCCGTTATGCGATGAGCGCTCTCAACGCTGTCATTGCGAGCGTAGGGAAGCAATCCAGTCTGTCACCGCGGAAAGATTCTGGATTGCTTCGCTGCGCTCGCAATGACGAGGTTGGCGGCCTGCATTCAAACAAAAATGCCCGGGACTAGCCCGGGCATTCGCAGCCTCAACCAGGCCCCGCCTCACGCTCCCATCATCGGCATCCGCGGATATTCCCCCGGCGTGCCCGCCGGCGGGATCGGGATGCCGCCGTCGGAATATTCGTTGAGCTTGTTGCGCAGCGTGCGGATCGAGATGCCCAAAATATTCGCGGCATGTGTGCGATTGCCGAGGCAGTGCTTCAGCGTCTCCAGGATCAGGTCGCGCTCGACATCGGCGACGGTGCGTCCGACCAGCGCGCGCGTCACCTGCTCGGCGGCCATGGTCGCATGCGCCACCGCCGGCGCCGTCTTGGCGAGGTCGAGGCGGTCGCCGTCCGGCGTGATGATCGCGTCGGGGCCGATCTCGTCGCCCTGTGCCATCAGCACCGCCCGGTGCATGGTGTTTTCGAGCTCGCGAACGTTGCCCTGCCAGCGGTTGGCCGAGAGCACACGGCGCGCTTCCGCCGAAACCGGGCGCAGCGGCACGCCGTTGGCCTCGGCATATTTCTTCACGAAATGCTGGGCGAGCTCCAGAATGTCGGCGGGGCGCTCGCGCAGCGGCGGGATCTTCAGGTTCACGACGTTGAGGCGGAACAGCAGGTCCTCGCGGAACGTGCCTTCGCGCACGGCGTCGACGAGGTTGCGGTTCGAGGTCGCGATGATGCGGATGTCGACCGGCACGGGCTTGGTGCCGCCGACGCGGTCGATCACGCGCTCCTGGATCGCGCGCAGCAGTTTCGATTGCAGGCGGACGTCCATCTCCGAGATTTCGTCCAGCAGCAGCGTGCCGCCGGTCGCCTCCTCGAACTTGCCGATGCGGCGCGCGACCGCGCCGGTGAAGGCGCCCTTCTCGTGGCCGAACAGCTCGGATTCCAGGAGATGCTCAGGGATCGCGGCGCAGTTGATCGAGATGAAGGGACGCTTGGCGCGCGCCGAGCGGGTGTGGACGTAGCGGGCCAGCACCTCCTTGCCGGTGCCGGACTCGCCGGTGACCATCACCGAGGCGTCGGAGCCTGCGATCTGCTGCGCCAGCTTGATCACCTTCGCCATCGCCTCGTCGCGATAGACCAGCTCGCGGGAATCGTTGGCGACGGCAGCCAGCACCGCGGCGATCAGCTCGGGATCGGGCGGCAGCGGGATGTATTC
>NZ_JALBHA010000566.1:0-3827 GCF_023006445.1 Bradyrhizobium sp. SHOUNA76 | reverse complement strand
CGAAGCCGCGCAAGCGCCAGCGCCGCGGCCATCTCGACGTCCGCCGCACGCTCCGCCGCAATGCGGCCTGGGGCAGCGTGCCCTTCCTGACCGCATGGAAGCGCAAGCATCGCGATCGGCCGAAGATCGTAGCGCTCTGCGACGTCTCCGGGTCGGTCGCGCAGGTCTCCGATTTCTTCCTGCTCCTAATCCACTCGCTGCACGAGGTGGTCGACGACGTCCGCTCCTTCGCGTTCTCATCGCACATGATCGAGGTCAGCAAGATCCTGGAGAAGAACTCGCCGGAAGAGGCGATGGCCGAGATCATGTCCAAGGTCGGCTTCGGCTCGTCCGACTACGGCTCCTCGCTGGTCGATTTCGAGAAGGACTTCATGAGCGCGCTGACACCGCAAACCACGGTGATCGTGCTCGGCGATGCCCGCAGCAACAATCTCGACCCGCGTGCCGACATCCTGCGTCGCATCTCCGAACGCTCGAAGCGGCTGGTCTGGCTCAATCCCGAAGGACGACTCGCCTGGGGCTTTGGCGATTCCGAGATGCCGCGCTACGCGACCTTTTGCAGCGTCGTACGTCAATGCGCCACCGCGCAACAGCTCGAGCGCGCCGTGTCCGATATCGTGGCGACTTATCAGTAGGTCTCGCTCGCGGCCATCCGCAGGTGCGAAACGTCAGTTTCGCGCAAGGCCCGCCTGGCCGACGTTACACTCCCGGAAGTGATGGGCAATTTCGTCGAGCGCACGCTGCTCCCATTCCTGGGCTTGCGCGAGCCAGAAAATCCGGCGCTCAAAATCGAGCGCCGCACGCTCCCGGCACAGGGATTCCTGACTGCGAATTTCAACCAGCCTGTTCATGCACTCCACTCCTGCCTCGTGAAGTCATTCCCCGCGAATCAACGTAACAGAATCCCGGATTGCTCGCCTCATGATTTCAAGGCATCTCGCGTCGCAGAATGGGACAGCGATACTTCCCGTGCACTGCAGCCGCTTGCAGCGCAGCATCAACTGCGGATCATCAATTAGTGATCGCGGTGCGGGGCAATGTTCGCGATTGAGCGAACGAGCTCTCGTGTCGCAACGAACTGCGGCAATTTGTGAAGAGAAGTTCTAAACAGCTCACCGAATTCCCGACTCATTGTCGTCGCACGGTCTTCATGCAGCGTCGCTAACAGAGGCGCCAACGCGCACTATCACTTGAGGCAACATGAGCAACGATTTCGACTTCGAACTTGCGCCGGACCAATGGGAAGCTCTGCGCACACTTCGCAACCCGCCGTCGAACGGACGCCTCTCGAAGCCCTATCTCGTCGCAAGCCTCGTCGAACTCGGCCTCGTTGTCATCAATGACGGCGTGCCTGCGATGACGCCGGCCGGCCGCAAGGTGCTCGTGCGCGGGTCGTGCCGGCTGCTGGATCTCGTGGCGTGACAGCTTCGCGCTGATCATCGGCGCGCCATTCCCCCGCTGGCACATCACCGAGCAAGTCAGTCATTCCACTGGAGGAGCCGCGATCCATACGCCCTTCTCCAGACGGACAGGAAACGCGGAAACCAGGAGTGAGCCACCGCGCCCTTATAAGCCCAGGTGCGATATTTCAGACCATGCTCGGAAATCAGCTCCTGATATCCGCCGTGGAGCTCGGTTGCGGTCCGAATGTCCTGCAAGATTCCCTGGGCGCAGGAACGGTAGGTCTCGCTCGCGGAGAATTCATCATAGTCCAGCATGCGATCCGCGAATTCGACGTTGAACGTGGGCCAGGAGGAACGTCCCTGATAGGCGGGAGCCGCAATCTTGTGGATCATCTTGTTCCGCGGATTATCCGCGGACACCAGGAAGTGGAACGTGCTGGGGACGCGAAAGCGTGGCTCCGCAATGATCAGATCCGCCGTGGCGGCGAACGCTGCCCGCTCGCTCGCATCGTTCATATCCCAGAAGCCGCGATGTACGCCGACGAAATCCAGCGCGACCGATGACGCCGGTGAGCTCGTCGGACCATCCAGGGAATGCCTGATATATCCGTTCTTGCCGAACAGGCGGAGCAGATCCTTCTTGTACTGCGCAAGGTCGCAGCCGAGCAGCCGCTTCAATTCGATCTCGTCGACGATACCGAGCTGTACGCTCCACACGAAGGTCGTATGGACGCAAGCATTGGTCACGAAGCGCCGGCGCTCGGCACGGGTATCCGTTGCGGCGGAGCGGGGTGCATGTACGTCACACAGTAAATACCGGCTGCCGCCATCGTCGAGCGGCTCGAGCTCGCCTGCGAGCTGCAGGATCGTACGCTTCAGGTCACCGCCATACTCGGCCAGCAGCAGGCGGCCCGCATGCGCGCATTGGGACATCGCCAGATAGGACGGCGCCCTCTGATCGGCGGAGATCATCTGCTGCAGGCCGGCCAGAATGCCGAGCAGCGTGTCCGACGGACGCGAGAAGTAGTTCACACCGAGATATCGACCACGCCCCGCCGGCACGATGGTCGTGGTGACGACGCCGGCGCGAACCGCCTCCAGCAACAAACGGATGCTCTTGTCGAGCAGCCGAGCCCGCCGCACCGCGTCCTGTGCGTCCATGATGGTTTCGGGGTCGAGGACATCAGGATAGAACCAGGCAAAATCGCGCGGGTAGTAAGCGGATGCGTGGGGTGCGCCCGTGACGAGGAAGGCCTCGGTCACCGAAAAGGCGCTGTCCATCGAGTGCCGGTAAAGATCCTCGAGGGCCGACAGCGAATGATGCGATTTTCTCAGGAATCGATCCCCGAGAAAATTGACCGCCTGGAGGGCGTTGGCGAAGAACGTCGCAGCCACACCTTGGTAGAATCGGTTTCCGCGATTTGAGGGCAACGAGATATCGCTATTCATATGTGGGCTGGGGTAACTCCGATGGTGCGGCCACCATCCAGAGCCTGCCTGATTCGTATTTCGTCCAGATGACTTGCCGGCCTCCGGCGGGGCATTTTCGACCTGCCCAGCGGCGCCGAACTTCGATCGGCCGGTGGTGATGTTCACCCGAATTCGTGTATGAAGCACGGACCAGCGACGCCGATCTCGCCGCGGTCGGCCGCCGCATGGCGCAACACTGACCGCGGAGGACTGATGGCCGGCGTATCCGAACGCGACGAACACTTTCTGCGCCTGTCCTTTGCGGTAGCCCGCCGCTCCCTCACCCATGGCAATCATCCGTTCGGCTGCATCGTCGTCACGGACGACAAGGTGCTGATCGAGGCCGAGAACGGCTACATGCCGGATCACGACGGCACCGCACATGCCGAACGTCTCGCGGCAACGCAGGCCTGCCGCACACTGGGCCGCGATGTGCTGGCGACGGCGACGCTCTATTCCTCGGCAGAGCCATGCGCGATGTGCGCCGGCGCGATTTACTGGGCCGGCATCGGCCGCGTCGTTTACGGCCTCAGCGAGCATCGCCTGCGCGGCGTCACCGGCAACCATCCGGAGAACCCGACGCTCGACCTGCCGTGCCGCGAAGTCTTTGCAAGCGGCCAGCGGCCGACCGAGGTCGTAGGTCCGCTGCTCGAGGACGAAGCCGAAGCGCTGCACGACGGCGTGTGGACGAAGTAGATGTCTAGGCAACCGCTACCGTAGCAACCATTAAATGGCGGCGGTGTTTTGAGCCGTACGGATCGCCTGCGCCTGCCATGATGACGCCGTGCTCGCGTCCGTCAAGGCGTGGCCTGGCGGCAGACCGGGTGAGGTTGGGGCGAGCGAGGCCATCCTTGACGGACGCTGCGCGCGGCGCCAGGAGGAGCCGCAGGTCGGGACGAAGAAGCGCGTCCCGGTCGAACTAAGAAGCAGGGAGTGATCCCGGCGGCTCGCCGC
>NZ_JALBHA010000565.1:0-3830 GCF_023006445.1 Bradyrhizobium sp. SHOUNA76 | reverse complement strand
CGAGACCGGCGTGCTGGCGCGGGCTTTCGCCCGGATGGTCGAAGAGACCCGGGCGAAAACGGCCGCACTCGAGCGCGAGGTCCGGGAGCATCGCCGCACCGAGGCCGCGCGAAGCCATCATGCGGCGCGCGAGCAATTGTTCAGCGCCGCCGTCGAATCATCCGACGACGCGATCGTGATGCAATCGCTCGACGCCATCATCACCGGCTGGAATCCCGCGGCCGAACGCCTCTATGGCTATTCGGCAAATGAAGCGATCGGGAAATCCACCTCGATTATTGTCCCGCCCGACCGCCGTGCCCATGGCAAGGACTATTTGGCGCGGATCGCGCGGGGGGAGCCGATCGAGCGGTTCGAGACGGTGCGCCTGCGCAAGGACGGCAGGCCGGTCGAGATTTCGCTCAGCCTGTCGCCGATCAGGGGACCTTCGGGCGAGATCGTCGGCGTCTCCGGGACCGCGCACAGCCTCACCGAGGCGCGGCGGGCCGAGCGGCAGCTCCAGCAGCAGATCGAGGAGCGCCGGCAGATCTTCGACACCTCGCAGGATCTCATCATGATCATGGATGCGCGGGGCCATGTCGCGCAGATCAGTCCGAGCAGCGAGACCATTCTCGGCTACCGGCCGGAGGAGATGATCGGCCGCAGCGGCGCCGACTTCATTCATCCGGACTATCTGGCGCAATCGCGCGAGGACATGCGCGCGCTCCGGCGCGGCGAACGCCCCAAGCTCGGCGACACCCGCTGCTTCCACAAGAACGGACACGAGGTCTGGCTGTCCTGGCTCGGCAGCTGGTCCGAAAAGGCGCATCGCTTCTACTTTGCCGGGCGCGACATGACGGAAGCGCGGCTCGCGCAGGAATCGCTGCGCGAGAGTGAGCGGCTCGCCCGCAACATCGTCGAGACCTCGCTCGACGCCTTCATCCAGACCGACGAGACCAGCAGCGTCCTGAACTGGAACTCGCAGGCCGAACAGCTCTTCGGCTGGCGCCGCGACGAGGTGCTGGGCAAGAGCACGATCGACCTCATCGTCGCCGAGAGCGAACGCGAGAGGGTCAGGGCGGGCCTGAAGCAGTTCCTGGAGAGCGAGGACGGCAGATCACTGAATCGCCGCCGCGAGCTCGTGTGCCGCCGCCGCGACGGCAAGGAATTCAAGGCCGAGCTGAGCGTCACCGCGCTGAAGCGCCGCGAAGGCCTGCTGTTCAACGTCTTCTACCGCGACCTCACCGACAAGATCGCCGCCGACGAGCGCATCCGCCATGCCGAGAAGATGGAGGCGGTCGGCCAGCTCACCGGCGGCGTGGCGCACGATTTCAACAACATCCTTACCGTCATCACCGGGACGATCGAGATCCTCGCGGAGGCCGTCGAGAAGGAGCCGCAACTTGCGGCCATCACCAAGATGATCGACGAGGCCGCCGCGCGCGGCGCCGACCTGACCCAGCACCTGCTCGCTTTCGCGCGCAAGCAGCCGCTCCAGCCGCGCGAGATCGACATCAACTCGCTGGTCGTCGACACCGCGAAACTGTTGCGGCCGACGCTGGGCGAGCAGATCCTGATCGAATCCGTGTTCGAAGACGAGATTTGCGTTGCGATCGTCGATCCCAACCAGCTCACCACCGCGATCCTCAACCTCGCGCTCAACGCCCGCGACGCCATGCCCGGTGGCGGCAAGCTGATCGTGGAGACCGGCGCCGCCTATCTCGACGAGGTCTATGCCAGCGTCAACGACGTCCGCCCCGGCCATTATGTACTGATTGCCGTGAGCGACACCGGCGCCGGAATTCCCGCGAGCATGCTGCCCAGGGTGTTCGACCCCTTCTTCACCTCGAAGGGACCGGGCAAGGGCACCGGGCTCGGACTTTCGATGGTCTATGGCTTCATCAAGCAGTCCGCCGGCCACATCAAGATCTACAGCGAGGAAGGCCACGGCACCACGATCAAGATGTATCTGCCGCCCGGCAAGACGCCGACGGCGGTCGGTGATGGCGTAACGCCGGCGACGATCGAGGGCGGCCACGAGACGATCCTGGTGGTCGAGGACGACAGGCTGGTGCGCGACTATGTGCTGGCGCAGCTGCATTCGCTGGGTTACGTCACCTTGCAGGCCGCGAACGCCGCGGAGGCGCTCGCGATCGTCGCCGCCGGAAAGCCGTTCGACCTCCTGTTTACCGACGTCATCATGCCCGGCAAGATGAACGGACGGCAGCTCGCCGACGAGCTCCAGAAGACGCGCCCCGATCTCAGGGTGGTCTACACATCGGGCTATACCGAGAATGCGATCATCCATCACGGCCGGCTGGATTCCGGCGTTCTGCTGCTGGCGAAGCCCTATCGCAAGTCGGATCTGGCGCGGATCATCCGCAAGGCGCTGAGCGCTTGAGGCGCGTGCGCAGACGGCAGCCGTAGCCCGGATGAGCGAAGCGATATCCGGGACTTTGCAGCAGCGGTCCCGGGTGTCGCTTCGCTCACCCGGGCTACAAGAGCTTACTACGACGCGCGCTGGGCCGCGGTCATCACGATACGGATCAGATCGGCGGCATTGCGCGCGCCGAGCTTCTTCATGATGTTGGCGCGGTGATCCTCGATGGTGCGCGGGCTGATGCCGAGCGTGCGGCCGGCTTCCTTGTTGGAGGCGCCTGCCGCGAACTGCTCGAGCACCTCACGCTCCCTGCGCGTCAGCGGTTCGCGCCCGGGGAAATGCAGCGAGCCGAATTTCGGCGAGGCGTTCTCCGCCTGCCTGCGCGCATAGGCGCCGATCGCCTCGTCGAGCCGGCCGACGATCTCGCTGCCCCGGAACGGCTTCTCGATGAAGTCGAGCGCGCCGCTCTTGATCGCGCCCACCGCCATCGCGATGTCGCCCTGTCCGGAGATCATGAAGATCGGCGCCGGATAATCCTCGCCTTGCAGCTCCTTCAGAATGTCGAGGCCCGACTTTCCGGGAATGTTCACGTCCAGCAGGATCGCAGCCGGTGTGCGGTTTCGCGCGACGGAGAGCAACGCTGCCCCGTCCGCAAAACAGATCACCTCATAGCCCGCCGCCTTCAACACCATCGACAGAGTGTCGCGAACGGCAGGGTCGTCGTCGACGACGAAGATTTCACCGCGAGAGCTTTGTTCGGCCATGTGCCACATCCGGTTGGCATGAAGGACTCGCGTGCGCGCCAACCGTTTATGGCGTTCGGCGCGGATTCGGCCCACCCGTATTTGTACGGGACATGGACTTAACGCACAAGTAGCGGCAGGGTGCCTAATTGCGGGGTACGGAGAATATCCATGCTAAATTTCGCTGGCACACCCCCGCTCGTCGCGATGCCCGAAACTGACAGCCGTCAGTTGATCGCTGCCGAACTTCGCGCTCTGATCACACGGATCGAGAGCAGCATGCGCCTGATCGACGCAGCCATGATGGAAGCAGGCATGCCGGAAACAGGCTTGCTGGAAACAGGCTTGCTGGAAACAGGCTTGGCGCAGGGAGATCCGGCGGGTTCCGCCGACATTTTCGTGCTCGACGACGTCACGCCACGCTATGCGACGGCGAGCGCCGCCCTCAATGCCTGCCGGGCGGGCCTTGGCCACGCCCTGCAATGTCTGTCGGAATCCGGTAGCCCGGCATAGAGCGCGATCAACGCGGCCCAGCAGCCGCATCCAACCGCATGGCAGCTCCGCGGCCTAGGCGCGGTGCCGTTCCACGATCGCGTCGGTGGCGACGCCACCCCAGGTGTGCATCGCCGGAAGGCCCATCGCGGTCTTGCCGAGATTGGCGAGGCTGATGCGCAAGGCCGCGAGGTCGAGCGGCTTCGGCAGGCTCTGGAGCTCGATCCCGACGGACC
>NZ_JALBHA010000564.1:0-3855 GCF_023006445.1 Bradyrhizobium sp. SHOUNA76 | reverse complement strand
GGCGATGCCCCTCCGCACGCGGCAGACCGCGCGCGGCCGCCCAACGCCCGTTGCCATCCATGATGATGGCGACATGCGCGGGCGCCTCGGACCGATCTGGTCCTTCCGTTGCGGGCGCGGCGGCGTTGGACATGAAGGCGATGCCTTAAACGGTGAGGACTTCTTTTTCCTTGGCGGCCAGCAACTGGTCGATTTCGGCGATCGTGCTGTCGGTCGCCTTCTGCACCTCGTCGGCGTGGCGCTTCTGGTCGTCCTCCGACATCTCGTGGTTCTTCTCGAGCTTCTTGAGGACGTCGAGACCGTCGCGGCGGACGTGGCGCGCGGCGACCTTGGCAGCTTCGGCGTATTTGTGCGCGACCTTCACCAGCTCCTTGCGCCGCTCCTCGTTGAGCTCGGGGATGCGCAGACGCAGCACCTGGCCCTCGGTCGCGGGCGACAGGCCGAGATTGGAATCGACGATCGCCTTCTCCACCGCCTTGACCATCGACTTGTCCCAGACCTGCACCGAGATCAGGCGCGGCTCCGGCACGCTGACGGTGGCGAGCTGGTTCAGCGGCATGTGGCTGCCGTAAGCGTCGACCTGCACCGGATCGAGCATCGAGGCGGAGGCGCGCCCCGTCCGCAGGCCGCCGAGCTCGTGCTTGAGGGAGGCGACGGCGCCTTGCATGCGGCGCTTCACTTCGTTGAGGTCGAAATTTTCCGTGGGCATCACGTTTCTCCTTCAAAATCCCGGCGGCCGCTCGGCGCCCTTCCCTCGGGCGCGCCAGATGAGCCGTCAGC
The DNA here is from genome assembly GCF_023006445.1 of Bradyrhizobium sp. SHOUNA76. NCBI lineage: Bacteria > Pseudomonadati > Pseudomonadota > Alphaproteobacteria > Hyphomicrobiales > Nitrobacteraceae > Bradyrhizobium > Bradyrhizobium sp. SHOUNA76. The sequence continues at coordinate 3,075 of NZ_JALBHA010000564.1, read as the reverse complement.
CGGCGACGATGGTTCCGTGGCCGACGCCGCGCAGAATCGCGCCGATCGACCCCGGCTCCGCGATCGAGAATACGATGATAGGCAGTGACGTCTCGCGGGCAAGCGCGAAGGCGGTCGCATCCATCACCTTGTAGCCACCCTCGATCGCCTGCGAATGGGTCAGCCGGTCGAACCGCGTGGCGGACGGATCCTTCTTCGGATCGGCCGAGTAGACGCCGTCGACATTGGTCGCCTTCAGCACCGCCTGGGCGCCGATCTCGGCGGCGCGCAACACCGCGGTCGTATCGGTGGTGAAGAACGGATTGCCGGTGCCGCCGCCAAGCAGCACGATGCGGCCTTCGGCGAGATATTTGTGCGCCGCAGTGCGGGTGAACAGCTCGGAAATCTCGGGCATGACGAAGGCCGACAGCGTGCGCGCCGGCGTGCCCTTCCGCTCGATCGCCGCTTCCAGGGCGAGGCAGTTCATCATGGTGGCGAGCATGCCCATGGTGTCGCCGGTCGGGCGCGACACGCCGCGGGCCGAGACCTCGACGCCGCGCACGATATTGCCACCGCCGATCACGACCGCAACCTCGGTGCCGAGCTTGCGGGCCGCGATCAGGTCGTCCGCAACCCGGTCGACTGTCGGCTGATCGATGCCAAAGCCTTGCTGTCCCGCGAGATATTCGCCGGACAGCTTGATCACGACGCGACGATAGACCGGATCAGTCATGAGCACTTTTCCTTGTCCGGGCGCCGCTTCCGGCGGCACGCCGGAAGGAACGTTCCGGCGCTTACTTCTTGCCGCTGGCCGCCGCGACCTCGGCTGCGAAGTCGCTTTCCTGCTTCTCGATTCCCTCACCGAGAGCATAGCGCACAAAGCCCGCGATCTTCACAGCGCCGCCGACCTTGCCCTCGGCCTCCTTCACGGCCTGCGCCACCGACTTGCCGGTGTCGTGGATGAAGGCCTGCTCGAGCAGACAGACTTCCTTGTAGTAGGTCTTGAGGCCGGACTCGACGATCTTCTCAATCACGTTCTCGGGCTTGCCCTGCTGGCGATATTTGTCGGCGAGCACGTCCTTCTCGCGCTTGACGACCGCCGGATCGAGGCCGGACGGATCGAGCGCCAGCGGATTGGTGGCCGCGATATGCATCGCGATCTGGCGGCCGAGCCCCGCGAGCTCGTCAGCCTTGCCGGGTGATTCCAGCGCAACGATCACGCCCATCTTGCCGGCGCCCTCGACGACCGCGCCGTGGACGTAGCTCGACACCACGCCCTGGCTCACCTCGAGCGAAGCCGCGCGGCGCAGCGTCATGTTCTCGCCGATGGTGGCGATCGCGTCATTGATCGCGGCCTCGACCGTGACGTCACCGACCTTGGCGGCCTTGATCTTCTCGACGTCGGAGCCCGCGTCGAATGCGACCTGGGCGACCATCTTGACCAGGCCCTGGAACTGGCCGTTGCGCGCCACGAAGTCGGTCTCGGAGTTGACCTCGACCACGACGCCCTTGGTGCCCTTGGTGAGCGCGCCGATCAGACCCTCGGCCGCAACGCGGCCCGACTTCTTGGCGGCCTTGGACAGACCCTTCTTGCGCAGCCAATCCTGCGCGGCTTCCATGTTGCCGTCGTTCTCGGTCAGCGCGGCCTTGCAGTCCATCATGCCCGCGCCGGTCGACTCGCGCAGGTCCTTGACCATCGCAGCTGTGATCGTTGCCATCGTTGAAAATCCTTTGTGCCTGCCGGTTCGCCGCGGCGCGGCCTGATCGCCTCGCCGCGGTCCATCTCAGGGATTCGCGTCAACTGAAATGGTGGCCGGATCCTATCCGGCCAACCCATCGCTCTTTTTGACTATTCCGCTTCCGCGGTCAGCGCCTTGGCCTTGGCCACCCAGGCGTCCGCACGGCTCGGGAGACCGAGTTCTTCGCCGATCTTGTGCGCGGTGTCGTGGTCGAGCTCGGCGAGCTGCCAGAAGTGGAAGATGCCGAGGTCGTTGAACTTCTTCTCGATCGCACCCGACACGCCCGGGAGCTTCTTGAGGTCGTCGGCGGTGCCGCGCGGACCTGCAAGGCCCTGGAAGCCGCTCGACGAGGCCGCCGGCAGCTCTTCAGCAAGCGGACGGGCGGACGCGCCGACGTCGATGCCCGAATCGCCCTGGGCGCGGGAGATGCCGTCGATCGCGGCGCGCGCGATCAGGTCGCAATAAAGCGCGATCGCACGGCCGGCGTCGTCATTGCCCGGCACCACATAGGTGATGCCCTTGGGGTCCGAATTGGTGTCGACGATCGCGGCGACCGGGATGTTGAGACGCTGGGCCTCCTGGATCGCGATGTCTTCCTTGTTGGTGTCGATCACGAAGATCAGGTCGGGCAGACCGCCCATGTCCTTGATGCCGCCGAGCGAGCGGTCGAGCTTGTCGCGCTCGCGCTGAAGCGTCAGGCGCTCCTTCTTGGTGTAGGAGCTGGCATCGCCGCCGGCCAGCACGTCGTCGAGGTGACGCAGGCGCTTGATCGAGGCCGAGATCGTCTTCCAATTGGTCAGCGTGCCGCCGAGCCAGCGCGAATTGACGAAATACTGCGCGCAGCGCTTGGCAGCGTCCGCGACGCCGTCCTGCGCCTGGCGCTTGGTGCCGACGAACAGGATACGGCCGCCCTTGGCGACGGTGTCGCTGACCGCCTGCAAGGCCGTGTGCAGCATCGGCACGGTCTGCGCGAGGTCGACGATGTGAATGTTGTTGCGAGCGCCGAAAATGAACGGAGCCATTTTCGGATTCCAGCGATGAGACTGGTGACCAAAGTGCACGCCAGCTTCAAGCAGCTGACGCATAGTGAAATCGGGTAGTGCCATCGTTCTAATTCTCCGGTTGGTTCCTCCGGAAACGTGTGAGCAAGACGGAGCGTTGTCGCCCCGGCTGCCACCGGACGGCCTTGTGAGCCATGTTTCCGTGTGAGATGGCGCGCTATATAGCGCCATTTCGGCCAGAAGCAAGGAAATAACGGTCCATCTGGGCGCCGGGAAGCTTCAGTCGCTTCCCGCGCGCCCTGGACGCCTAGCACTTCGGCTGGCCAGGCGGGCAAGGCTTTGGTGGCGGTCCGGCC
>NZ_JALBHA010000563.1:0-3857 GCF_023006445.1 Bradyrhizobium sp. SHOUNA76 | reverse complement strand
CGGTGAAGACCACCTGGGTCGTCGAATCCTGCGCCATGACCGCGGCACCAGTGCCGGTGCCGCCCGTGCCGGTGATCTGGCCGCCAAGCATCGCCACCACGGAGTTGCTGACATTGCCGACCGCGACAGCCGCATCGGCGCCGAAATAGAGCGCCGCACCGCCGGCGATCGCCTCGGTGTCGATGGTATTGCCGGAATAAGGTCCGGTGGTCGCGTCCTTGACGACCGCCGCAACGGTGACGACAGGTGCCGAGACGGCCAAAGGCGTATCTGCGGCCACCAGCACGCCGGAGCCGTTGCGTCCGTAGTCACTCAAATTGGCGAGCACGGTGCTGTTGACGCTGGTGTAGCCAATGCCGGCCCCGATGCCGACATTCTTCGCAAAGCCGGCGCCGAGAAGATACATCTTGGCGGCATTGGCGCTGGTGGCGGTGACATTGACCTGCGTGCCCGTGAGGTTGCCACCCGCGATCTGTGCGACGACAGCATCGTTGCCGCCGCTCAGCACGCTGCTGACGTCGTAGGTCGAGCTGACGTTGGCGCTGTTCGGATTGCCAGCGGTGCCGCTCGCGACCGCACCGCTGCCGTGCGCGTTGTTGGTGCCGCTGTTCACGGACGCGATGGTGCCGTTGTTGCCCTGATTGAGTTGGCCGGTCTGCTGGCCCTGGGTGTCGGCATCCGCGGTGTTGGTGCCGATGATGATGACGCCGACGGTCGCGCCGATGCCGACGCTGCCGCCGATGCCGGCGGTGACCGCGTAGGACAGCACTTCCTTGGTGCTCAGCGCGCCGACATTGATCGCACCGGACGAGTTCAGATTGCTGTTGCGGCTCTCCGCGATGGTCTGGCTCTTGAACACGATGACGTTGGCCGCGGCGCCGACGCCGACCCCTGCCCCGCTGGCGCCCACAGCAAGCGCGCCGGCGATCTCCTTGATCGCGACGTCCTCGGTCGCGTTGATCGTCACAGCGCCGGCTGTGCCGCCCGTCACCCCCTGCAGCGTGGTGTCATAGACGCCGGCTATGGTGGTGTTGTTGGCGACCTCGATGTTGGCCATGCCGGCGATCGCCGCCGTGCCGGTCGAGAGCGCGCCGCCGATCGCATAGGCCTCGAAGCGGTTCTTGGTGGTGGCCTCGACGTCGAGCGCACCGCTCAAATTGAGCGCGGTGGTATGCGCGGCGCCGTTGCCCTGATAGCGGAACTCATCGCCGACATAGGCCAGGGTCCGGTTCGAGGAGACCTGGACCAGGAATGCCGCGCCGATCGCGGCCTGGCTGCCATAGGCGCCGGAGCCGTTCGCAGAGAAGATGCCGGTGTTGTTGTTGGCGTTGACCGTGAGTGACGAGGCCGTCAGCGCGCCGCCGTCGACATAGGCTTCCGTGGTCGCCTGGAACACGTTGAGCCCGACCGAGCCGGTGTTGAAGCCGATCGCGATCGAAGACGCATCCTGCTCCGCATTGGCCTTCACGGTGACGGCGCCGACCGTCTCGCTCGACGACTGCACGCCGCCGACCGTGGCATTGGTGATGGTGGCGAAGGTCTCGCGCGACATCGTCGTCGAGATGATCGTCGCCCCACCGCCGCCGCTGCTGCCGTATGCGATGCCGGCGCCGAACGCGCCGGAATAGGAGAAGCTCGACGCGGCGACCTCGATTTGCGGCTTGAGCGTCGAGGAGGTCAGGCGCGTGTCGATGGCCGCGCTGTCGATATAGGCCCGCGTCGCCCCGCTCATCACATTGGTGATCGGATTGATCATGATGGCGATGCTGGAACTCGCGGCAAGCGAGGCGACGTTGGTCACGACGGCCTGGTGGGAACTCGCGACCACGGCAAGGCCGCGCACGGTGTCCTGGTTCTCAGAGAGATCGGGCGTGGTGTCGGTCGGCGCATGGGCGGTGCCGAGATCGAACGCGTGGACGAGCGTGCCGTTGTTGACCGACAGCGTATCGGACGAACTGGTTCCGAGCGCATCGACCTTGGTGTTCGCCCCGCTGATATACGCTGCGGTGGTTCCCGTGATCTGGTTGGTCACCAGCGAACCCGCGCCGCCGGCCGCCCCCTTGCTGATCGACAGCGCACCGGCGAACACAGCGGCCTTGTCGTTGTTGCCGGCGATCACGCCGACATTGTTGGTGGCCGTGACGTCGGCCCCGTTGATGCCGTTGGTGCCGGCGGCGGTGATGCTGGCGGTGACGTTGGTCCCCATCAGATTGGTGGCGACCGAACCGGCGAGGCCAACCTGCGAGGACATCGCAATGCCGACGGCGACGGTCGAGATGCTGGCGTTCGAGCTCGCACCGACCCCGACATTGCCCGAGGCGGTCAGCTTGGAGCCGGTGACGCCGGCGCTGACGTTGTTGGCGATGCTGCTGTAGACCAGCGCCAGGCCCGCAGCACTGCCCTGCGTCGAGGCGCCCGCAACCGCAGCGGTCCCGGTAATGCTGGAACTGTCGGTCGCGCTGACGGAAATGTTGCGGGCCGTGACGGAGGATTGCGTCGTGCTGGACTGGTTGTTGCCAATGGCCGCCGAAACGGTATTGGAGATGCTGCTGATCGTCGAGCCGCCGACGCCAGCAAACTGTCCGATCGCAAGACCAAAGCCGATCGTGACCGACTGGATCTTCGAGGAGTCGACCGCGCTCACACTGACATTGCCGTTGCTGCCGGCCGTCATCAGGACGTTGGCGATATAGGCCGAATGCGTCGTTGCGATCGTGTCGTAGACGATCGAGGCGCCGACATTGTTCTTGCCGGCCTGGATGAGGCCCGCAACGGAGATGATGCTGGCGCCCGGACCATTACCCGTGCCGCCGTTGAGCGCCGCCGCGCCGAAGTCGATACAGTTCTGCCCGCCCGTGCCGCCGGCAACCGTGCAGGTGTCCGTGGCGAGATGATTGTTGTTCGACCTCCTGACGAGGTTGCCTAGCGCCGTGTCCAGCGCCGACACCGCGCCGCTGTCCGCCAGCACCGTCACGCGGCCGACGTCGATGCTCACCGTCGCGCCGCTGCTGATATAGGCCGTCGTGGTCGGCGATATCTCGCTGACGACGATCGCGCCGGCAAGCCCGTTGGACCCTGCCCCGCCCGAGGCCGCGCCGGCCGCAATCACGCTGGCGCTGTCGGCCATCACCAGCAGGGTGTCGTAGGTCGAGATCGAGGTACTGCGGATGTGCGCGTCGGTCGCGTTGCCGCCCGTGGGATCGGCGATCGAGGCATAAGTCAGCCCGATGCCGACGCCGGCCTGGCCCCCCGCTATATAGAGCGAACCGCCGCCGATCGCGATGTTCGTCGTCTGGTAGGCGTCGACTTCGAGCGCGCGGTTGACGCCGGTGGATTGGCCCGTGATCGTCGAGCTCTCGATATAGGCGGTGGCGCTGTCGGTGATGATGCCGACGGAGGCCGACAGCGACGCCGCATTGGATTTCGACCCCGCCACGCCCAGAGCAACGACGGTTTCCGAGCCGCCATTGAGCGCCTGCACCGTCACCGAACTCTGGTTGTTCATGGTGGTGCCGTAGATATAGGCGAGCGTCGCATTGTCAGACATCGCCGCCGCGATTGCGCCGCCGATCGCAGCCCCCTGGGCAGACCCTCCGGCCAGATTGAGCGCCCCGGAGCCTGAACCATTATTGAGCATGGTGTCGTTGAGCGCCTGAACGATCGTATTCGTCACCACGGCACCGGTCGTCGTATACTTGTTGACCGTCGTGTTCTTGATATAGGCGCTGGTGCCGAGCGAGACGTCGCTGACCGACGAGCTGCCGGCGAGATCGAGGCTGAAGCCGCTGGTGCTCGATCCCGAGGTCGAACCGATTTTGCCCGCGGCCGTCGCCACGCCGGCGGTCCCGCCGGTCGAG
>NZ_JALBHA010000562.1:0-3865 GCF_023006445.1 Bradyrhizobium sp. SHOUNA76 | reverse complement strand
TCCCGACCTGCGGCTCCTCCTGGCGCCGCGCGCAGCGTCCGTCAAGGATGGCCGTCGCTCGCCCCAACCTCACCCGATCTGCCGCCAGGCCACGCCTTGACGGACGCGAGCGCGGCGTCATCATGGCAGGCGCAGGCGATCCGTACGGCTCAAAACACCGCCGCCATTTAATGGTTGCTACGATACTGCCCGTATGGCCGAGATTACGCTTCGCTCCTGCCGGGGCATCTGGGACACTTCCTAGGCACCCTCTGCCCGTTGTTAGTGCTTGATCGCACCCACATCAGGTGTTCTGCTCAAAAAAGCTGCTGGAGCACCGCACCCCGTGTCGATCTACGTCGCATTGCATCATGTCACGCACTACAAATACGACCGTCCGATCGACCTTGGACCGCAGACCATCCGCCTGCGGCCGGCGCCGCATACGCGCACGCCGGTCCTGAGCTATTCGCTCAAGGTCACGCCATCCACCCATTTCGTGAACTGGCAGCAGGACCCGCAAGGCAACTGGCTGGCGCGCTACGTCTTCCCGGAGAAGACGACCGAATTGAAGATCGAGGTCGACTTCACGGCGCAGATGACGGTGGTCAACCCGTTCGACTTCTTCGTCGAGCCCTATGCCGACAGCTTTCCGTTCGAGTATTCTAAGGATTTGAAGACCGAGCTCGCGCCGTATCTCGAGACCATCAAGCCCGATCGCCTGTTCGCGAAATTTCTCGATGCGATCCCGCCTGAGGCCCCGAACACCGTCAACTTCCTGGTCGATCTCAATCGCGAGCTTCAGAAGCACGTCCGTTACATCATCCGGATGGAGCCCGGCGTGCAGACGCCGGAGGAGACGCTCTCCTCCGGTGCCGGATCGTGCCGCGACTCCGCCTGGCTTTTGATCCAGACCTTCCGTCATCTCGGTCTCGCCGCCCGTTTCGTCTCCGGCTATCTCATCCAGATCCGTCCCGACATCGATCCGATCGAGGGGCCGCCGGAAGTCGAGAACGACTTCACCGACCTGCACGCCTGGGCCGAGGTCTATCTGCCGGGTGCGGGCTGGATCGGCTTCGACGCCACCTCCGGCATGCTCGCAGGCGAGGGTCACATCCCGGTCGCGGCGACTCCGCATTATCGTTCGGCTGCGCCGATCTCCGGCGGCGCCGGCTTTGCCGAGGTCGAGTTCGAATTCGACATGAGCGTGAAACGCATCCGCGAGGCGCCGCGCATCACCAAGCCGTTTTCCGATGAATCCTGGGCACGGCTGAACGATCTCGGCGAGCAGGTCGACGGCGATCTCGCGAGCGCCGACGTGCGGCTCACCATGGGCGGCGAGCCGACCTTCGTCTCGGTCGACGATCTCGAAGCGGCGGAGTGGAACACCGAGGCGGTCGGTCCGACCAAACGCGCCCTTGGTGACGATCTGATCCGCCGCCTGCATAGGCGCTTCGCGCCGGGCGGGCTGCTGCATTATGGCGAGGGCAAATGGTACCCCGGCGAAAGCCTGCCGCGCTGGGCTTTTGGACTGTACTGGCGCAAGGACGGCGTGCCGATCTGGAAGAATGCCGATCTGATCGCGAAGATCGAGAATCCGCGGCGCGCCGAGGTCAAGGACGCCCAGGCGTTCGTGGAGGGCGCGGCGTTGCGGCTCGGGCTGGATCCCGGCTACATCATGCCGGCCTTTGAGGACACCGCGTACTGGCTCCAGAAGGAGGCCGAGCTTCCCGTCAACGTCGATCCCTCCGACTCCAAATTGTCCGATCCGGAAGCGCGCGCGCGCATGGCGCGCGTGTTCGACGAGGGCCTCAACACGCCGCGCGGCTTCGTGCTGCCGGTGCAACGGTGGAACGCGCCGCCGCGCTGGCGCAGCGAGCGCTGGCAACTCCGACGCAATCATCTGTTCCTGATGCCGGGAGATTCACCACTGGGCTTGCGCTTGCCGATCGGCTCGCTTGGCTATGTCCCGCCCAACCAATATCCCTACATCGTCGAGCAGGACCCGATGGAGGCGCGGGGCAAGCTGCCGGTATTCACGTTGCCGGCGCGTCCGGAAGCGCCACCGCGGGTCAATCCCGAGCATCTCAACACGTCCGTCCCCGTCCGCACCGCGATGTCGGTCGAAGTCCGCAACGGCGTGCTCTGCGCCTTCATGCCCCCGGTCGAGCGCATCGAGGATTATCTCGAGCTGATCGCCGCGCTCGAAGCCACCGCCGAAGAGATGCAGATTCAGGTTCATGTCGAGGGCTATCCGCCGCCGTTCGATCCGCGCATCGAAGTCATCAAGGTGACGCCCGACCCTGGTGTGATCGAGGTCAACGTCCAGCCGGCGAAGAGCTGGCGCGAGGCGGTCGACATCACCGTCGGGCTCTATGAGGACGCCGGCAAGACACGCCTCGGCGCCAACCGCTTCCTGGTCGACGGCCGCCACACCGGCACCGGCGGCGGCAATCACGTCGTGGTCGGCGGTTCCTCGCCGCAGGATTCGCCGTTCCTGCGCCGGCCTGATCTTCTCAAGAGCCTGGTGCTGTACTGGCAGCGGCATCCGTCGCTGTCCTATTTCTTCTCCGGCCTGTTCATCGGCCCGACCAGCCAGGCGCCGCGTATCGACGAAGCCCGCCACGACAGCATCTACGAGCTCGAGATCGCGCTCTCGCACGTGCCGCCGCCGGGCTACCAGACGCCGCTGTGGCTGGTGGACCGGCTGTTCCGGCATCTGCTCGTCGACATCACCGGCAACACCCACCGCGCCGAGATCTGCATCGACAAGCTCTATTCGCCTGAGGGGCCCACGGGGCGACTCGGTCTCGTCGAATTCCGCGCGCTCGAAATGCCGCCCGATCCGCGCATGTCGCTGGCGCAGCAGCTCCTGATCCGCGCGCTGATTGCGAAGATGTGGCGCGAGCCGCAAGCCGGCAAGTTCGTGCGCTGGGGCACGGCACTGCATGATCGTTACATGCTGCCGCATTTCATCTGGGAAGACTTTGTGGAGGTGCTCACCGAGCTGAAGCAGTTCGGCTACCCCTTCGAGCCGGAATGGTATCTGGCCCAGCTTGAATTCCGCTTCCCCGCTTTCGGCCGCGTCCATCATGGCGGCGTGACGCTGGAGCTGCGCCAGGCGCTGGAGCCCTGGCACGTGCTGGGCGAGGAGGGCTCGGCCGGCGGCACCGTGCGCTATGTCGACTCGTCCGTCGAGCGGCTCCAGGTCAAGGCCGAAGGCTTCGTCGAGGGCCGCCATATCGTCACCTGCAACGGTCGCCGCCTGCCGATGACGTCGACCGGTCGCTCCTCAGAGGCCGTGGCCGGCGTCCGCTTCAAGGCCTGGCAGCCGGCTTCCGGCCTGCATCCGACCATTCCCGTCCACGCGCCGCTGACCTTCGACCTGATCGACAGCTGGAACGGCCGCTCGCTCGGCGGCTGCGTCTATCACGTCGCCCATCCCGGGGGCCGAAGCTACGACACCAAGCCGGTCAACACCTACGAGGCCGAGGCGCGGCGGCTGGCGCGCTTCCAGGACCACGGCCACACGCCGGGGGCGATGCAACCGCCGCCCGAGGAACGCACAAATGAGTTTCCGCTGACCCTCGACTTGCGGACCCCGCTCCTGCAATGAGTATGATGGTGGGGCAGGGAGAGGCGCATGGGCGAGGGCGCAGCGGAACAGGACGACAAGGCGGGTAGAACGCAGGGACAGCGCGAAGGCCAGCGCCGCCTCGCGCAATGGGTCCGCGACTATAGCCGCCTGCCCGGCATTCCCGACGAGTTCTTAGGGCCGGACGGCGCCCCGCGCGCGGTGTGGAGCCGCTTCTTCGATGCCTTCGGCGCCCTCGCGCCCGATGAGATCGAGCGGCGATTCGGCATGGCCGACCGCCACCTCCGCGAG
>NZ_JALBHA010000561.1:0-3873 GCF_023006445.1 Bradyrhizobium sp. SHOUNA76 | reverse complement strand
GGCGAGCCGCCGCGCGGCAGCCTCCGCGCCGGCCTCGCCGGCCGGTAAAATCAACGTTTCAAGGCCCGTTTTCACAGGGACAAAATTCCTCATCTCGGCCGCTTGCGGTGCGTCAAACCCGACGCTATAAGCCGCCTTCTTGTCGGAGTGTGGCTCAGCCCGGTAGAGCACTGCGTTCGGGACGCAGGGGTCGCAGGTTCGAATCCTGCCACTCCGACCAACAATTTCAAGCACTTAGCGTGAGAGCGCTTTTTGCCCCCCGAACAATCCCCCGAAGAACGCAGGGTTCTTGGGTGGAAGCGCGCCGCCAAATGATCGGTTTCGGCGCCGTTCGTACCACATCCTCCTAGAATGTCTGCGCTCGTTTGCATGCAAACAGCACGCGTACCTATTCCGGTCCGTCAGAACTTGTCAGTTCATTTGCCTGCTGGCTCGAAAGCCTGTTCGCGTGAGACTTCGGAGTGAGGAGGCAATCCGGTGGTGAGCGTCGGCCTTGATCGGCTGAGACCGGCCGCTCGCAAAGTGGCGTTGTTCCGCATCCATGCGTCATTAACAAGGTCCTGCCATTGGATGACTTCAATTGATCCTCGGTATTGGTTCTTGAGCGGACGGATGCGTCCCTGTCCGTTCGCCGTCGTTTCCCAATTTGATAGTTGCTGCTTCAAGTCACCGATAATGTCGGCCACAACATAGCAATGAAAGATGCAGTCGTGGGCCACTCGAACCCTAGTACGGTCGAATGACTCGATTTCTCCACCTTGCAGTTGCGCAAGGTACTTCGTTATCTGGTTTTCAAGTTGATCTTCCGCTGCCGGATAAGAGGTGCGGCCCGGCTTCTTGAACTCCACGATCATTACCGTGCGCAACGGTTCCGAGACGTTGACCGAATCCAGTTCGTCAGACTCGGTGACACCTAAGCCGTAAGCGAGATCCCAGAGTAGGAGATCAGGGCGATCGGCGGAGCCGCCTTTGGCAAGTATAGCATCAAGGCGCTTATCCGAAGCGAACGCCCTCGTGAAGGCCAGCCGTTCATCTACAATCCAGAGTTCATGAGCACGACTCTTAATCTCTTTCGGATTGTCGCCACGTACTCCCATTGGGACGATGAATGAGTGCAGCGTCTTTTCGAGGTGGTGGTCATCATCTTTGCCGTCACGAGTCCGAATCCGTTTTATCAATTTCTCCAGAAGTTCCAATGCAAGTTTGCGTCGAACGACGTGCTGCGCCAACGCAAGTTGCTCGGAAGCCTGAATGCCTTTTGCAGCATCGATGACTATCTGTTGAAAATTTGCAGGTACGCGCTCCAAATCGAGTGCTTCGATGAGTGTTTGCAGTGCGTCTTGTCGATCTTCTTCGCGTCGGATTTGATATTTTACCAAGCCTGCCGCGAACTCCTCGGCTGTCGTCGCGTGAAACGGCACTCTTTCAAGCTGCGTCTCGTCATCATCAAATCCAAAAGTGGGGTATCGAGAAACGAAGAACTGATAGTTCGCTTGTCGCTCCTTAACATAGGCCTCGACCTGCGCCGGCAGTAGCGTCGTTCGAACCTTCTCCATACAGCCGCGGCTGATCTGGTTGAGCGTCTTCTCTGTCAAATTGAACGCTGTTCGCCCCTCATTCACGCGCGCGTCAAGGTACTCACCCGATACACACCCGTGGAAAACTAAGTCTCTCTCTGAGTTGCGCTCAAGGTTCGTCACTCCAAGGAGATTGTCGACTTTCCGAGTTTCGACGGTGCGACCATTCGCGAGCAGATGCAGTTGATGCTTTCCGTCGAGGCCCGTGCTGGCTTCTGCTCGACACGTGAATCCGATAATTGAAAAATTCCCAAACCCCTTCAATTCGAATGAGTCCGCTTTCAGCGGCTTCCCGACGGTCAGATCGGCAACGGCCTGTGGATATGTGGTCAGATCGCCGTCGAGGTCGACCTCGATTGTTGGACCGTCGCCCATCAAGAAGTCAGCAATGAAGTGTGCGCTGAAGTAACGAAGGAAAGTGTCTGCGCGCTTTGGAAACGTATCCGCATACTCCTGCGTGCGCAGTCCTCGGAATGTGATCGTTGTACCAATTGAGAGAGCTGCCGCCGGCTGGTCTTCGACGCTAGGTCTGATTTGCTCTTTGTTATCCAATACGAACGAGAACACCCTGCGCGATCGCCCGTTCGTGGTGTTGTAAACGCTCTCGACGATGATTTCTTTGAATGCGTCCAACCAAAACAGGCGACCAACGCCTTTGCCACCTTTGGCGCGCTTGAAATCCGTGTCGATCGTGCAAAACGCCTCATACCGGTTGGTGTCGAGACCGATGCCGTTGTCAGACACCACAATCTCGATTTTATCCGGACTCGAAAGCGACGTGACGCTTATGGAAATTTTTCCCTTGCCAACTTCCTTTTCAAACCGATCCTCAACCGCATAGACGGAATTGCTAACCGCCTCGAACAGAGGTTGCAGCCCTTGGGCTGCATTCGACGGTTTGGCGAGCTTCCGAACTCGATTTTCGATATTGGGGGTAAGTGTCGGCACCGGGGTGTCCCATGAGTTTAAAAATCAAACAATGCACTTCCTAGGTTGCATTGTAAACTTGGCGCTTGACGGTACGGGTCTGCTTAGCGACGCAGTAGAGCGAGATCATTGCGAAGCCGATCGCCCTTTCAAACTGGATAGTTTGTCCCGGGTTCGGCCTGCCATGTGATGTATAAGGAAAAGGCCGCCAACTAGGCGGCCTCGTAACGTTGCGGGGCGGAGATCGGCGGAAGCTAATCGTCGTCATCGTCGCGTAGGTGTCTGTTGACCGTACCTAGCCAATGGATGTCCTGACCCATCTCTTCTTCAGAGGCTTCCCGGCGTCCGAATGCTGCATCGAACAACCGACCAAGAACGGTACGCTTTTCTTCTTCCCAATCGCGTTCGCTCATCAGAGGTCTCCTGTGGCTAAGCCCCCGCGATAGGTTCGCTGAGTCGATCGAAGTTCCCTCATCACAAAGAGCACCAATCCACAAATCGCGTGGGCAATCAGCGTCCGAGAAGATTGAAAGTGGGCTCAACGGAGACTAGGCGTTACCCCCCGAATACCCCCGAAGAATAACGTGACAAACGAGGAAGATCGCGCACAAACGGCGAAAAAAATGCTGGAAATTCAAGATGCTTCTAGCAGGAAAAACCGTTCGGGACGCAGGGGTCGCAGGTTCGAATCCTGCCACTCCGACCATTCTTCCAAAAGTTGACGTTTTCCAGAGGCTTGGCCGACCGGCCGCCAGCGCCTCGGAACGCCTTTCTGCAACGATTTTCGGGGCGGGTCCACGGCCGATTTGGCCGGGCAGGGCCGCTTGCCGCGGCGGCATGGCTCTTCATGAGCTAACGCCGATCCGACATTGCCGGTAAGTCAGAGGACTACCGCTCGTAGCTCGTAGGATGGGTAGAGCGAAGCGAAACCCATCGAAGCTCTCGACGGGAAGGAAAGTGATGGGTTTCGCTTCGCTCTACCCATCCTACACTCACCTTCTCGCCACCAGCATCCCCACCAGAAACGCCACCATCAGCGACGGCAACGGTGCCTCGCGCACCATGCCGCGCACGACGTCCGGCCAGTGCTGATCCGGGACCAGTCCCGGCGATCGCACATTGGGCGCGGGCTCGATGCCCCAGTGTGATGCGAGCTCGGCGATCTCGCTTTGCGCCAGGCGGACGTCGTCGCGGACGCGGAAGATGGCGGCGTCCGCTCGCTCGCCCGGCGCGAGCTGCATCAGCGTCGCGACGGCTGTGCGCAACGTCATCTCGCCAAATCCTTGCAGCCGCACCTGCTCCTCGGGGTCGGACGTCATACGAATTCCCTCACAGCGCGAAATGGCGCGCGAGGGCGAAGGCCGCCGTC
>NZ_JALBHA010000560.1:0-3880 GCF_023006445.1 Bradyrhizobium sp. SHOUNA76 | reverse complement strand
CGGGCCGGGCCTGACGCCCTGTCGCGGCGGCGGGGCAATCCTTGGAAGCCGCCGCGCAGGATCAGTCGTTAGCTGCGCTTCTCGGTGGTCGCCGGCTTGGTCAGATCCGGCTGCGCCTTGTGCGACTTCTTGGCCGACAGATGCTTGTGGTGATGGCGATGCGTGCGCACCGTCTTGTGCTCGTCCGACGGCACGGCCGCGTTGGCGTTCATCGCCTTCGACTTGGCATCCACCTTGACGTCGCCAGGCTTGACGTCGACAGCCTTGGCGTCGGCCTTGACGCCAGCCTCGGGTTTCGCGGCGGTGGTCGAGGCCTTGGTCTGGCTCTGGTCCGCCTTGATCACCGGGGCGGTCGTGGTGGTCTTGCCGGTCTCGGCGGCGAAGGCCGGGGCTGCGATCACGGAGGCTGCGAGCAAGGCTGCGGAAATGGTCTTCAGCATGGTGGTCTCCTCTTGGAAGGATCTCCAGGCGGCGCCCTCTCGCCTACCCTTGGATCGTAGGTCGGAGCCTAGCGGCGAGGCGCTGAACCCAGTCTGAAGCCGATTGCAGGCTTCCGTTCATCTCGATGACAAGTTTGTCATCTGCAGCCGAGCGGCCAAGGTCTTGCGAAGCGGGAATGTTTTTGCCGGACGGGTGTTCCGGTCTTTGGGCAATCGTGTAGGATCGCCACGTTCCATACGGGAGAATTTAGATGCGCAAACTCTCAATGCTTGTCGTGCCGGGACTGGTCGCCATGTCGCTGGCGGCCGCACCGGTACTGTCCAGCGCCTATGCCGCCGGCAGTGACGAGCCCTCGTCGCCTCCGAAGTCGGACTCCTCGACCAAGAAGGGCAAGAAGAAGAGCTCGTCCGTCAGCGATCCCAAATTCCTCGCCGCCTATCGCACCGCTTACACTGCGATCTACGACAACCACGATTACAGCGGAGCGATCGGCCAGTTGAAGTCGCTGAAGCGCGACGACGTCGCCGACGTCGCCAATCTGATCGGCTACTCCTATCGCAAGCTCGGCGACTATCAGTCGTCGAAGGTCTATTACGAGCTGGCACTGAAGGACGATCCCAACCACGTCCGCACCTGGCAGTATTACGGCCTCTGGCAGCTCGAGCAGGGCAACCGCGAACAGGCGCAGTATCATCTGAACAAGATCGCCTCGCTCGCCGGCACCGACAGCTCCGAGTATCGCTCGCTTGCCGCGGCGCTCGACAAGCCGACCGGCGCGACGCTGGTCTACTGAAGACATCGCATCTTCGCATGAAACGAACGGGCACAACCTTGCGGTTGTGCCCGTTCCGCTTTCTCGGCTAGCCTCTCGCACCAACCTCCCCCTCGCAAATTGGTGTGCAATGGACAATTGGCTGCGATCCGCGATCGACTACATCGGCTCCTGGATCGAATTCCAGCTGACGACAATCCAGCAGCCCGGCGTCATCGTCGCCTTTGCCCATCGCGGCGAAATCGTCGCCGAGCATGCGTTCGGCCTTGCCAATCTCGACATCGGCGAGAAGCTCACCCCGCGCCACCGCTTCCGGATCGCCTCGCAT
Source organism: Bradyrhizobium sp. SHOUNA76 (assembly GCF_023006445.1). Lineage (NCBI taxonomy): Bacteria > Pseudomonadati > Pseudomonadota > Alphaproteobacteria > Hyphomicrobiales > Nitrobacteraceae > Bradyrhizobium > Bradyrhizobium sp. SHOUNA76. The sequence goes on along the minus strand of NZ_JALBHA010000560.1, from coordinate 2,339 downwards.
TCCAAGAGCTTCACTTCGGCCGGCATCATGAAGCTGCGCGAGCAGCGCAAGCTCCGGCTCGACGACACGATCGGCCAACATGTCGGCGGCCTGCATCCGCGCGTCGGCGAGACGACGATCGCGCAGGTGCTGTCGCACAGCGCGGGGCTGACGCGCGACGGCGCCGATTCCGGCCAGTTCATCGATCGCCGTCCCTATCTCGACACGAAGGAGTTGCTCGCGGAATTGAAGCTGCCGGCCGCGATCGAGGCCGGTACCCGTTTCAAATATTCCAATCATGGCTTTGGCCTGATCGGCCTCCTCATCGAGGCCGTGACGAAGGAGCCCTATTCCGTCTGGATCAAGCGCGAGATCATCGAGCCCGCGGGCCTGCGCGAGACCGAGCCGGACTCACCGCTTCCCAAGGGCGCGCCGTTCGCGCGAGGCCACACGCGAAAGCTACCGTTAGGCGAGCGCTGCGTGATCCCCGGTGACAATCAAGCGCACGCGATGGCGTCGGCCGCAGGCTTCGTTGCGACCGCCGGCGACACCGCCCGCTTCTTCGCGCAGCTCGCACCCAATGCCAAAAGGAGCGTGCTGTCGGTCGCAAGCCGCCGCGAGATGACGCGGCACCATTGGCGCATCCCGCAGAGCTTGGAGGCCCACTACGGCTTGGGCGTTAACGCCGGCAAGACCGACGGCTGGGACTGGTTCGGCCATAGCGGCGGTTTCCAGGGCTACATCTCGCGGACCTGCTCCATCCCCGCTTGCGAGCTCACGATCAGCATCCTCAGCAACTCCATCGACGGCGCGGCGCCGTTCTGGATGGATGGCGCGATGCAGATCCTGCGCGTGTTCCAGACGCGCGGCGCGCCGGACAGGCGCGTGCGCGACTGGACTGGGCGCTGGTGGACGATCTGGGGCGCGACCGACCTCGTCCCCGCCGGCAACCGCGTGCTGGTCGCCAATCCGCAATTCGTCAATCCGTTCATGGATGCCGCCGAGATCGAGGTCACCGGCCGCGACACCGGCAAGCTCGCCTGGGCTGCCGGCTATTCCAGCCATGGCGAGCCGGTGCGACGGGTCCGCGACAAGCGCGGCAGGATCAGCGACATCTGGATCGCGGGCGCCAATGTGAAGCCGGAAAAAGTCGTGGCGCGCGAGATCGCACGCCGGTATCCGCCGCGCAAGCGGCGGCCTACTCCCGAATGAGCGCCTCGACCTCGCTGCGAAACGCCTGCCGCGAGCCGCCCTGCGAATAGAACATGTGCCCGCCGGGATAGACGACGAACTTCACGCGCTGCGTCGCGAAGGCCGGCATCTGATCGAGCGCCCGCTTCGTTCCGAAATAGGGCGTGGCAAGGTCGAACAGGCCGTGCGCGACCAGCACGTTCAGCTTCGCATCGGTAGCGAGGATCTGGCGCAGCTCGGACACCGATTGCGGCGGGTTGATGCCGCGGCCGAAATCCCAGTGACCTTCCACAGTGCCGTTCAGGACCTCGTAGGAGCCGTCCGGCCGCCAGTTCAGCTTGCGTGAGAGCACGTCGACCGCAGCGCTCGTCAGCGGCGCCTGCAGCGCATCGCCTGAGGGGTCGCCGAACCGCGAGCTGCTCGAATCCGGATAGGGATCGAAGCCGCGCACGGAGGCATCGTAGCGGCCCGTCACCTTGCCGTTCTTGCGGTCGAACTCGCGGCGGAATTCACCGACGTCGAAGCGGCCGGCGAGCCTGCGGCTCACCGCCTGGTCGATGCCGGTGAGCTCGGCGACCTTGTCGGCAAGACGATTGGTGGCCTCCTTGTCAGCCTCGCCCTTGACGAGGTCGGCCAGGAATTCGCCGCGCGCGTAAGCCTCGACATCGGCGAGATCGGCGCGCTTGACCGGCCCTTTGACTTCGCGCGCCACCGCCACATAGCTCGGCAGCGTCGCGACATATTGCAGGAGGCTGGTGCCGGTGAACTCGCGGAAATCGAGCAGCGGCGACACCAGGATCAAGCCCCTGACGCCGACACCGTGCTGGAGCTGCAACTGGTGCACCACCTTCGGCCCTCGAATGCCGCCATAGCTCTCGCCCGCGACGTATTTCGGCGAGGTCAGCCGGTCGTGCTTCTCGAGCCAGCGGCGGATCACGAGCGCGATCGCGTTGACGTCGCCGTCGACGGAGTAGAACGACTTGCGCGCATCGTCCCCGCTCGCAACGAAGCGACTGTAGCCGGTGCTGACGGGATCGATGAAGACGAGATCGGTGAAGTCGAGCCAGGTCTCCGCGTTCGGCTTCACCTCGGGCGAGGCCGACGGCGACAGCGCATCGCCATCGAGCGGCAGCCGCCACGGACCGGCCGCGCCGAACTGGAGCCACGCC
>NZ_JALBHA010000055.1:0-21932 GCF_023006445.1 Bradyrhizobium sp. SHOUNA76 | reverse complement strand
GACCGGCAACGGCGGCTTCGCCAATGGCGGACCGGGCGGCACCCTCGGCACCTTCGGCGGCCTGCACTATGCGACGCAGGTCAACCCGAACGCGAGCAATGGCGTCAGCGGCACGACAAACAGCACCAGCCCGCGGCGTTGACCGGAACTGACCTCTCTCGGTCGGCCCATGACATTTCACGGCGGCGCCAGCGGGCGCCGCTTTGCGTTTGCGCCGTTAAGCTTCATGCAAAAAGTCGCGTAAACCGCGCGTTGCACTGCATCGAGCGCGTTCAATTGTAGGCTGGCTTGTGCTAGTGTTACGCGCAGCGCGGGCTTTGACATCCGGCTTGCTCCGGACGCAACCAGGTTTCTGGCGAACATTGATCCCAAGAACACACATCGATCCATTTTCAGGAATAGCTGGATGTTGCAGGTGAACAAGCGGCCCTCGGAGATCAACCGTGATTTCGCCGAGGCCGACGGCTCGGCGTCGCAGGCGCTGACCTCCTATCTCGACATTGTCCGCCGCCAGTTTCCGACCATGGTCGCGATCGTCTCGGCCAGCGTGATTGTGGCGGTGCTCTATCTCTTCACCGCCGCGCCGCAATTCACCTCCACCGCCTCTATGGTGATCGATACCCGCAAGGTGCAGCTGTTCCAGCAGCAATCGGTGCTCGGCGACATCGCGATCGATTCCGCGACGGTCGAAACCCAGGTGGAGATCCTGAAATCCGAGAACATCAGCCTCGCCGTAATCCGCGACCAGCACCTGACCGACGATCCCGAATTTACAGGCGCCGGCGGTGGCCTGCTCGGCACGGTAGTTGGCGCAGTCGCCGGCCTATTTTCCGATGGGCATGCGCCATCCGAATTCGAGCTGACGCGCAAGGCCTTGGAGCGCTTCGAGAAAAACCGCACCGTCAAGCGGCTCGGCGTGACCTATGTTATGGAGATCGGCTTCACCTCAAAGGACCCGGCCAAGGCGGCACGCATCGCCAACGCGATCGCCGACGCGTACATCGTCGATTCCCTCGAGGCGAAATACCAGGCTACCCGCCGGGCCAGCGTCTGGCTGCAGGACCGCATCAAGGAGCTGCGTACCCAGGCCTCCGCCGCGCAGAAGGCGGTGGTGGATTTCAAAACGGCAAACAACATCGTCGACACCGGCGGCCGGCTGATGAACGAGCAGCAGCTCGCCGAAGTGAACAGCCAGCTCGTGATGGCGCATGCAGGCACCGCCGAGGCCAAGGCGCGGATGGACCGCATCAACGACATCCTCAAGCAGGAGATTCCGGACGCCAGTGTCGCCGACGCGCTGAAGAACGACACCATCGTCAAGCTGCGCGGTCAATATGTCGACATGGCCTCCAAGGAATCGATCTGGGCGATGAAATACGGCGCGGATCACCTGGCCGCGGTCAATCTCCGCCGGCAAATGGCCGAGATCAAGAAGAATATCATCGATGAACTGAAGCGCATCCAGGAATCCTACAAGAGCGACTACGACATCGCCCAGACTCGCGAGGAGGCGATCAAGTCGAGCCTCGCCAACGTTGTTTCGGAATCTCAGCTTACCAATCAAGCTCAGGTGCAGCTTCGTGAACTAGAAAGCAACGCGCAATCCTACCAGGCGATGTACGACAACTTCCTGCAACGCTACATGGAAAGCGTGCAACAGCAATCATTCCCCATCACGGAGGCACGCGTGATTAGCGCGGCGAGCACGCCGCTGGTGAAAAGCTTTCCGAAAACATTGATTGTCCTTGCTGTTGCTGTGTTCGGTGGGTTGATACTGAGCTTCGGCGCGGCCATGGCGCGTGAACTCACGGACAAGGTCTTCAGAACTACCGGGCAGGTGGAAGAGGTGCTGGGGGTGAACTGCATCTCCATTCTGCCGGCCCTTGGTGGCGCACCTTTAGGATCCAAGCTTGGCGGTAAGTTTGCCCGGAAGAGCAATCCGCAGCCAGATCTGCTCCGCTATGTGATCGAGAATCCATTATCGCGGTTTTCTGAAGCTGTACGCTCGCTGAAAGTAGCAGTGGATCTTAATTCTATCGTGCGGGAAAATCGTGTTTTGGCGACCACCTCGACGCTGCCAAACGAGGGCAAGAGCACTCTGTCAACAAATCTCGCGCAGCTGATGGCGCATGGAGGCGCACGGGTGATCCTGATCGATGGTGACTTGCGCAATCCATCGCTGTCACGTGCACTGGTGCCCGATGCCAAGATTGGTCTTGTCGATGTGGTTGCTAACAAAGTGCAGCTTGAAGACGCGTTAACTGTCGATCCCGAAACAAAGCTTTCCATCCTACCGGCGGGCATCACCTCGAAACTTTTCCACACCAATGAGATCCTGGCGTCAAAGGCGATGCACTCGTTGATCACGCTTCTTCGATCAAAATACGATTATGTGGTCATAGACATGCCGCCGATGGCGCCTGTAGTCGATGTTCGCGTCACATCTTCTTTCGTCGATTCTTATGTGTTCGTTGTGGAGTGGGGGAAGACCAACATTGATGTTGTTAGGCACAATTTGCGAGGCTCGCCCGAAATCCAGGACAAGTTGCTCGGGGTCGTTCTGAATAAAGCCGATACTCAAGCGCTTGCCCGCTACGAGTCCTATCACGGTCGGTACTACTACCAGAAATACTATGCCCGCTACGGGTATGTGGAATAGTAAGCTGAGCTACTGGCTTGCGGTGCTGCGCGGTCTTTTGTTCGCGGGCGGCCTCTCCAGCGTGATCTGGTCGATTACCGCGCTTCCCGCGTTCTGGAAGATGATGCCGGCTAGTGACATCGCTGCGCGAATTGTCGCTGACGATCGATTTAAGCTAGGCGCTCTAGCGAATGTCCTGGCCGGAATTGAGAGCGAACAAGCCGGCGCGCTTTCGCCACCGGGGCTTTTGCGTGCTGTTGCCCTGGCTAAGCTTCGGGTAGCGGAGGAAGCGATGTTGCGCAGAAGCTCGGAGCAAGCAGATCGCAGCATATCAGCCGCCGTCGAGGAAGTGAAATCGGCTCTTGCCGTCAGCCCTAACGATTCATTCCTCTGGCTGATGCTTTACTCGGTTGAAACCACCCGTGGCGGATTCGATCTTCAAAATCTCCGTTATCTCGATCAATCTTACGCGGCAGGGCCTCGGGAGGGCTGGATTTCGCTTCGGCGCAATCGACTGTCTCTCGGCATTTTTTCGACGCTGGGTGATGCTACTCAGTCCGCGGTCATTTCAGAGTTTGAGCAGATGGTCGATGCTGACTTTGTCGAACATGCGGCACTTAATCTGATGGGAGCTGGGTGGCCTTACCGCGAGCGGCTACTAGCGGCTCTCGTCTCTGCCGACATCGTTTCGAGGCAAGGTCTTTATAAGCGGTTAGCGGCCGAAGGCATCAAGCTACCCATAGCAGGCATTCCGGTCGACGAACGACCTTGGAGGTGATGATGTATTTAACTCGGTGGGCGAGCAGAAGTCGCTTGATAATCATGATCCTCCTCTTCTCGCTTCCGGCGCCCGCTCGATCTCAGACGAACTCGCCGCCGAGGCTAACGATGCAAGGGCCGGCTGAGCAAACGGGAGCTCCATCCCTGCGTGATGCGCTAGGTCGACCATGCCTGGACGTCGAAGCAGCCTCACGCGCGCATGTTGTGAATCCTCAAATGTTGGACCATGTAGTTAGCCTGAAGAACAATTGCCTCCGGCAGATCAGTGCGAAAATCTGCTACTTCCACACCGATCATTGCAAAGATGTTGTGCTGCCAGCTTATAAACGAGCCGACATCATTCTCGGTACGATGCGCGGTGTAAACACGTTCCGTTACTCGATTAGCCAAAAGTGAGCGTGTCAACGCTCGTATTTCGAAGCAAACCGGAGACTGAATTTTGGCCCATGATTTTGTCCGTAGCTTGCGAAACGCGGTGCTATTCGGTTCGGTGCCAGCCCAAGCGCACATAAGGTTTCTCGGTCGCTGTAGACTTTTTGTTGATCCCTCAGACAATCGAGGGCAATCTGTTTTAAGAAGTTCTGGAGTTACGCAGCCTCGTGTCTCTCTAGTTTGGCGAGGGCTGGCGAAACGAATCCGTCCCGATATCGTGCTCGATATCGGCGCCAATTATGGCGAGATATCGCTTTCACTGAAGTACTCCGAGCAATCAAAGATTCATCTCTTCGAGCCAAACCCGCACGTCCGACACTATTTGGATCGAAGTGTTTCAACGCATGTAAATCGTAAGAATATTATTGTTCATAGCGAAGTGGCGTCGGATCGTGCCGGCTCTGTTGAGTTTGTGATCGATAGAAAGTGGTCTGGTACTTCGTCCGTTGTTGGTGAGATCGAAGATTCTGGATTCAAGGGAGGAGGTGAACAATCGTACGAAAGATTGAACCTTTCGACCTCAACAATCGATCACTGCGTCGGGGCCGCCTCCGATCGGAACTTGCTCTTCAAAATCGACGTTGAAGGATATGAAAGACAGGTGATGCATGGAATGGAGCGCACGTTGCGGAGGTCGGCCTCGTTCGGCGGGATAGTTGAGTTCGATCGAAATTCTCTACAGAGGGCAAATACCGATCCAGACGCCTTTGTTGCTCAACTGAGAACTTTGGGCATAGTTCATGTGCTCTTGGGCGGAACACTGTCTGATATGAAAGTGCCTCCTGACCACTGCGATCTGGTCATTGTTTCCGACGAAAGATATTTGAACGGCCTGATGCTTTTGCCGAATATTCTTAGGGCTATGTCGCCTCGCAGGCTGCGTCGGGCTCTTGGCGGGAAATCGTGAACTCCCTGTCACGATATCGAGCTGCGATGGCAAACAAAAAGAAGAGAGTCCAGCACTGGACCGTGACGTAGCCTCCGATGGAGAACCATATTATCGAGACGGTCGCGACGACATAAGAGACGGACTCGATCTGGATCGAGCGCAATAAACTGACGTAACCGGCTGCAGCAATGAGACCAAACACGATTCCAAGATAAATCCAATGCAAGAAGAAGCTATTTGTAATCAATGATCGCGCCGAGGAGGCTTCCAAGTAACCTCCTGTGAATGCGAGCCGATTAGAAAGATAAACCGGCAAAGTTGCAGTAAAAAGTGTGTCTTGGTTCCCGAGGCCGGTGCCGATAATGGGTGAGTCGGCCAGAATTGATTGAGTTACCAGTCGAGGGGCGATCAAGCGTCCATAAACGCTATCGCCATATACGAATTCGGGGGCCAATCCACGCGGAAGGGACTCAATAATCACTCCAACCAGGATGAAAGCGCCCACAAGGCCTGCAGCGATGACTGCTCTGGAAACTTGGTCACCAGAGCGCCGTACCTTAGAGGAGGGAAGTAGTAGTATCTGTGCGACGTATAGAGGTGCAACAAATGCAATCGTCGAGCTTCGGACCACATATCCCATCCACAGGCAAGTCACCAAGGCCGCATAGAACCTAGGGCTAAACGGTCTCGCATCAGTGCAGGCCAACCATGCAGCCATCGTCGCTGTAAACCAAATGCCAACGAAAGAGGGTTCAAGCGAAAATACCTTTGGTCTAACGCCGCCAAATAGCTGCACGTCTCTTATGTCAGCAACATAAGCGCTCTTTGGATAAACCAGAGAGCGGAAAGCATCGCTGATCATCCCGATGCCAGCGAATTGCTCCAACGTTGCGCCGATTACTAGGAAGAGCCAGAAATACTTCAAGACTCTCGAGAAGCGCCCGGCTGAAATTTCGAACGAGAGCAATACTAGAGAGAAGCCAACTAAGATTGAAGCGATCTGATTGATCGTTGCCCGCAGCATGACTCCGTCTTGATCGCCGTACCCGAAGGCGCTGATCGCATATTGAATCGTAAACATCACGATCAGCGCGTAGATCGTGCTGATAAACCGGCGTGGGACGCTCGGCCATTTGAGGCAGTAAAGTAAGCCTGCGATAGCGATGCAAGCCACGCTAGGCACAAGTATCTGCGTTCCGCTGTATATAGAAACTCCGGTATACGCCCCAAGCAAGTAGAGCATCAGCAAGGTATCGGTGCTGTGTTGCGAGAGTTCATGTGCGGTTCGGCCAGCAGCCAGCGGTCTGGTGCTCATCTGGCGTTGGCCTTCACGTTCATCTCGGTAATGTGGATGGCTTGCAGAAGAGTCTCTGCCGATCCTCTCCAGGAGTACCGCGTCTTGCTGTGTGCATATGCAGAATTGCGTAGTGAAGTGAGCTGATCAATATCATCCATCGATCTCAGTATATTTGAGACTAGTTCTTCAGTTGTGTCCGATCCAATGTAGTCAGTCCCCGGTCTCAGATGAGATCCTTCCATGGCGTGGATTAGACCAGCGACAGGAATCCCATTGAAGATATAATCTAGAATCTTCAATTTGAACCCGCCGCCAAGTTCATCAATGACGAGCCCAACTCGACAATCCGCCAAATGCTCTTCGAAGAATTTAACCTTGCCTCGAAAGTCAATCTGAGGGAATCGTTCAAGCATTCTTTTTGCAAACTGCGGAGGAGTGTCACCGACAATTCGAATGCTCACTGACTTCCCCAAAAATCGCTCGTAAGCGTACTCAAGGAAGCTCTCCAGATTTTGCTGTTTAACAGCCCAGTGCAGGGAGCCGAGCAGGACAATAGTTCTTGTTCGTGTGCCCTTGAAATCAGGCAGCGATTGAGGGATGTCTGAATATCCGGGGGCGCAGACCACTGTTTCGACGAGCGGATGTCGCTCACGAAACGTAGTGGAGTCCTGTTCAGTGATTGTTGCGATGCAATCTACTCGATTGCAAATGTCCTTCTCCAGCAATTCAGCCTTCTTGGCATCCCAGAGTAATGGGATCTTGCGTAATTTGGAGCGGGCGGTTCGCGCGAACTGGCGTCGTACAATGGTTTCATCGTTATGAGCGAGATAGATCTTTTGGGCCTTGGTCTGAGTCAGACTGGGCAGTAGAACGCCCATAGCGATGGAGTCCAGTACAATTGCGGACCATCGCTCAGATTTGAGCGTCTCTCGAAGAACTTCATTGTAGCGTTCTGAGGCGTAGCGATGGGAGATGCTGGGAAGGACTGAGAATATGCTAAGGATGCGAGAGCGATGCTGCAGTGGGATCTTGATCCAGCGAATTCCATGGGTAGTCGTCCGAGTTTCTGAGGAGACTTCGGCGAAGCAAATAACTGTCAATGCGACGTTGTTCGCTATGAGCCCTTCCATCAGTCCTTTCGAATAGACCAGGTCACCGCCGAACGAGTCTTCGTACGGAAACGCCTTTGCAAGCCACAGTACGCGTGTTCCCAAGTCACCCTGCCCGTGATATGTTTTTGGATGGGCTTGGCGTACGTTCGACGATGCCGCAAAGGTCGGCGGCAACGCGGGCGATGTCGAAGTGTTCTATTGCCCTAGCTCTGCCAGCTTGACCCATTCGCGCCCACTTATCCCTATCTTTCAGTGTTCGGCGAAGCGCATCTCTTACACAGTTCACGGTAGGCTCGTGAAATAACCAACCGGTTACTCCATCGACGACTGTCTCAGAAGGCCCTCCTAAGGAGTGAGCCAAGACGGGTTTTTCGAGCATCATCGCTTCTATGACGGAAAGCCCAAAAGGCTCGGCGTCAATTCGGGAGTTCACCACGACATCGCACGTCATGCAGACGGGGACTACTTCTTTAACCGGACCCAAGAATACTACACGCCCATCCAGACCTAAGGACCGCACCAAGCCAACAAGATGATGCTGGTATTCGGCTTCATATGGGCCGCCGCACAGCAACAGCTTGATGGACTCGAATTCATCTCCTCCATCAGCTAATGACCGAATGATCAGCTCTTGTCCTTTTTCAGGAACCAAACGTGCAAATATTCCAAAGACTATATCCGCCTCGTTGAGGCCTAACGAGGCACGCTGAGTTCGCGAGTGAGATTCTGAGGAAAACTCTTCCGAGTCTATTCCGAGATAGAAAACAGCGCTTTGCACTTTCCGATTCAAGAGGGTTTTCCTAGTGAAGGCGCTATTGGCCAAGGGCTTTACGGAATACCAGTAAAACCAAAAATCATAGATCCATTTGTTCAGCCTGAAAGGATAGCCATCGCTGATTGCGTTCGGGATTATCCAATAAGTTGTTACGCCAGCGCTGTGTGCAGCCATGCTCGCAATGGGCACCAGATTCGGCATTCTCACGATTGCGGCGTCGGGCTTCAATTGACCCATTCGTTGAGAGACGGCCTTAACTGCGCGCCTGAGATAAAGGGCCAGACTAACTATTCTTCCGATGGACTGCCAAAATCCCGTTCCGAAGTTTGGAGGGATCCCGAGAGAGAGAATCTCACAATCTGCGCCGGCCTCCAAACAATCATCGGCCATGGGTCCTGGTGCCATCGAGATGACTCGACAATTCACTCCGAGTTTGACCAGAGCTGCGATTAGGGAGAGGGTAAGCCTCCTAACTCCATACGTTTCATCACCCGAAACGACGAAGAAAAAGGTTTTCTCCGTTCCGTCCACTCTCGCAAGCCTATTCACCAATAAGCTCCGTTCTCGATCTTGTTGCGATCGGGCGGGCTTTCGTGGGGAAGTGTGCGTGTCCAACTTTCATTAAACATCTTTGAGATAACGGGATGAGAATCCCACCGTCGCCCCTTAATTCCAAACAAGATTTGGAGCTGTCCGCCGAGATGTATTGAGATCCTGCCGGAGGCCTTGATCGTCGCGCACAGAGGAATTGAAAGCGCGCCCGCTCCGATAAGGGCTACATCGAAATCTAACTCGGCAACAGAGTGCTGCAGCCTATCGAAAACTTCGAACCAACTGCTATCTGCACTCGGCATAAGTGCGGGACTTTGAGGGCAGGCCAGAGTGACGAGCTCGAAGTCGGGTAGAACATCCGGCTGAGCTTTCCAGACAGAACTTCGTTGATGATACTGCGCCTGAATCGAATCGATGAATGGAGATATCACGAGAACGCGCTTTCCATGCAGCGCAGACGTCCATGGATCCGGAAAATAATACGACTCCAGTCCGGTCAACTCGCAAAAGGTTGCGCTTGGACAGGCGCGATCGACGATTTGGCGTTCGCCCGGATTGTACCAGACTGCAAGAAGGTCTATCGCGCCTAAGGCCGTCAGCATCGCCGCGGCGTATCGATCCAAAAGATCGTCATTTGTTGGGAAGACCCCAGAATGAACGAAGATCTCCTCCTTAATCATCTCGTCGTAACGGCTCCCGCCTTGAGGCGCTGAGATGTACTGGTTAAGAACTTTAAGCTCGGAAGCACCAATCTTGCCAACGCTTGCTGGCGCGCCTGCCTGGACAATTTTCTTAAGCTCGGCGTTTCCTTGGCTCGCAGAAAGTACATTCAGACCGCGATAGGCCCAGTGCCCCCGTAGATTTCTTATGCCATCTCTGAGAAAACGATTGGGGTCGACGACGTTGGCAACTCGCCGTAGGCGATTTCTTTGCTCGATATTCATTGAATGAAAGAGGTCCCTATGTCTTTTCGGATCAATAGCATATTTGGTTTTCAAAGTCGATTCTAACGGGATACACACATGGCACTGTCGATCTTGCCTCCTGGCGATCTAGGCGTCCAACATGCTAGCTAACTTAATTTCCTCGTCGGGACTAAACGTTTACCGAGCGTTACTCCAATTTGTCTTCAACGTAGCGCTTACTCACTATTTGGCGCCCGCCGAATTCGGCATAGTTAACTTCATTCTTCCGCTGGTTACTCTAGTGATCCTGCTTGGGGATTTCGGGTTATCTACCGCCGTTGTGCGCGATCGCGATTTGGGGGAGCATGAAGCGGGAGCCGCATTTACCCTAAGCGTTTTCGTTGCTCTGCTGCTTGGCTTTGCCGTCAATATCGCCTTGTGGTTGCTTCCTGATCCTCGGGCATTGGAGGTTCGGCCCATCATCGTTGCGTTCTCGGTAGTCCCGCTACTCTCACTCGCGACGATAGTGCCGAGGGCGTTGGTTGAGCGAAAGTTAGCCTACCGATCCCTTGCGGCGATCGAAGCAATCGCGATTTCTTCAGGGGCGCTCTGTGGGCTTATCCTTGCCGCGCAAGGGGCGGGCGTCTGGAGCTTGGTAGCCTTTCATTTGATTACTCAAGCGGTGCGGTTTGCTGGTTTCTTCCTACTTTCCTGTTCTGATATTCGGGCGAATCTTCGCTGGTCGTCTACAAGGCGCCTTTTAAGCTTCGGAAGCTGGGTCTTTGGATCTAGCCTCCTCACATTTCTCTTCAGAAATGGCGACAATATCATAATTGGTGCGATGCTTGGGCCTGCGGCGCTCGGCGCTTATGCTTTTGCCTACCAATTCATCGTGTTGCCGCTCATGGTCCTTACCTGGCCTGCATCAGGTGTGCTCTTGGCGACATTCAGCCGGCTGCGACCGGACGCAGGAGAGGCAAGGAAGGTTGTTGGCTCAGTCATTTGTCTTACTGCCACTGCAACTTTTCCTACGACCGCCTTCCTTGTCATTGAGGGGCCATACATCCTACCGTACGTGCTGGGTCCTCAGTGGCAGCTCGCTACGCAGATTGCCGCGATTCTCGCGCCCATAGGAGCGCTACAATCGCTCAGTTCTTACATTGGGCCGACAATGCTTATACGGGGGCGCGCCAAGTCCCTTTTCTTGCTCAATCTTGCTACTACAGTTCTGACGCTGTTGTTGTTTACGGCTGTCGCTTGGTTTGGCTGGAACATTGTTCAACTGTGTTGGGTGTATCTTATGTTTTCGACAGTCATATTCATGGGCACCCTGATGCTCATGTTCACTATGCTTGGAATGACATGGTCCTCTGTGGCACGTATTCTTTGGCTCCCGTGCTTGGCTTCCGCATTGGGTTCGACTGCGGCAATGATCGTCCACCTCAGTAGTAGGTCCGTGCCAGTTAGTACGAGTAGCTTGCTGTATAGCTCACTGGCATTTGTGATGACGACGATGCTTACGCTTGTTCTCCAAAGGAGATTGATTCTGGAGCATCTAAGCTCAGTGGTAAGAATGGGCGGTAAGAACCCGATTCCCTTAGGAGCAGCGCCATGAGACGTCGGGAGTTGATTGCAGGCAGTCTCTTGATGGGAGCGGGAACGGCAACGAAAGTCGCCGCAGCGAGTGAGCGTGTATCTCGCGGTGAAGAAATAAAGACTGTCCCTGACGTTTCGGGGCTTAAGCTTGCGCCTCTTTCGGAAGCAACCGTTTGTCTTGGGTATCACACAGCAGGCGATGGTGGAGGCGGCATCTTTACATGGAGCCCGGATTCGAATTCCGAGCCGGACTTTGGATTGATCTTTGCTTCGGAGTTATCGAGCACGGGGAGATGGTTGCGAATTCTGGATGGAGAGTTGAATCCGAGGTGGTTCGGCGCATATGCGGATGGACTTCACAACGATACAGAAGCGGTTGCCCGATGCTTGGGAAGGTGCTCCCAGACGACGCTAGCCGGAATCTGGACTGCGGTGGAGTTCCCGTCGGGCACTTATCTTCTCGATGGCGCCGTCTCGGCGACGCTAAACAGAGTTCGAGTAGTCGGCAATTTCGCGGTTTTGAAGCAGGCGAAAGCCAATTGTCCGATCCTTGAAATTGAGGGGGCAGAGTGGACCATTTCCGGTTTCCGTTTCGAATGGAGTGAACTTCAAGGAAGCAATAATACGAAATCAATAGCAATTGCGATTGGAGGCGGCGGAGGTTGGGGGTTTCGAATCGAGAGTTGTCATTTCAATGGGGGATACCGTGGCGTTAGTTCTTATCTCTCGGGCTTCTTCAATAATCCTCTCATTTGGGCCGCGTCGATTGTCGACTGCCGCTTTCGGAACTTCACTGGCGCGGCCATTTTTATTCAGCCGCGCAAGACGAACGCAGGCCAACTAAGCCTCACTCTCCAAGATATCGGGATCTATCACTATCGAGCACCTGCAGTCGAGCCTCACATTCGGATTTGGGATTGCGAGGTCTTCTTATCGCAGTTGGATATAGAGGGGTTCTCGTTTGAGGACATCTCGCTTGAGCAGTGCTATGGCTCTATTCTTAGCGTGCATATCGAGCACAAGAAGGCGCTCTTGCCCGAAGCTAAGGAGGTTTGCGTACTCCGTGCAAGCCGCTGTTCGTTGTTTTGTCAGGGATGGACAATACAAGGCTCGCTGACGTCTAGTGGTTCGGATCAATCTTCATTTCGGATCATCAATGCTTATGAGAGTGATATTATCGTTGCTCACATCATAGATAAGAGTTTTGGGTTTGTTGGAGCCTGGGATCGAATCTCACTCGGCGGAAAGAATAGCTCCTACAATCTTTTGAGCCCACTGCCGCTTCGTACGAATCAGAAAAATATGAGCGGATATCGGGTCGAAGCTACCTTCGAAAATAACTTCCATGACGCCGCGCCTACGTTGCTGCTCGATCCGGCCGACGATGAGTTTGAAGTCCCACGCGCCAGCAAGGTACACGTGGTATTCTCGAAGGAATTGACGCGGAATAAGCGCTTGGTACTTCCTCGGCCCGGTTCCTGTTCAGGTGCAACTTGCAAAATAGTGCGAACTGAAACCTCGAACGGACTTGGTATGATTGTCATCCGAGGTTCCGGTCGAGATGAATGGAAGATAGAGTCCGCCGGTTCTTGGCTGGAGCTCATTTGGCTTCATGACGCGAGGGCGTGGTTGCGTGTTGCTGGGGGCAGCTAGCAGAAGCTAGAGCCTAGAAAGAGTTCCGCTGGACGCATGCGTGCAGCGAGGTCGAGTCTATTTCCGTGCGCAGGCGACCATGGACTTTGCAAGAACTGGAACCCGTCCACTGCGCTTGAAGCGGATGTCTTTGAATCCTTTTTCGTCCAAAAGCTTTGTTAGAGTCCGAATGGACCAAAACTTGATATGGCCGTGATCCCACAACGCAGTAAAATGCCGGTCCAATTTTCCGCTCAAGGCGAGCGCGACGTTCTTTAGGTAGCCGTGGTACGGGGTGCTGATAATGGCTATTCCGCCAGGAACAAGTAGATTGTAAATTGCATCTGCGTACTCGCGCGGGCTGTAGACATGCTCGACCACTTCGAGGCTGACCACGACGTCGAACTTGCCATAGGCTTTTGCCAAGTCGTCGTAAGCAGATCCTCGATGAATTGTGAGATGCGGATATCTTGCTCTGGCAAGTTGAATTCCCTCCTCGGAGGGATCGACACCTACGACGGAATACCCGCGCCTATGCAATAGCTCAGTGATTGAGCCATTGCCGCATCCAAGATCCATCAATCTCAAGTTTTTTTCAGGCTGACCGACGCTATCCAAGAAAGACAGCAGCGACGGCACTAAATGTGAATGTGAATCGTTCAGCTCAGCGTCGTTGTATTTGTAGCCTGATATTGAGCTCAGATCCTTCATGTCACCTTCTGCCGCTCGTATGATTATATCTCGTTGCGCCTAATACTTGAATCGTCAATACGCCGCGTTTTGCCTGAAGCCTAATGCGATTGTTCCGACCACGATTTTGACATCCAACCACAAGCTCCAATTATTGATGTACCACAGATCATACTCCACGCGCTTCTGCATCAGGTCGAGCGTGCGGGTTTCTCCGCGATAACCATTAACCTGGGCCCAGCCGGTGATGCCGGGCTTGACGTGGTGGCGGAAGGCGTAGTTGCCGATGATCTGCTCATATTCGGTGTTGTGGGCGGCCGCGTGCGGGCGCGGGCCGACCAGCGACATGTCGCCCTTGAGCACGTTGAGGAGCTGCGGCAGCTCGTCGATCGAGGTCTTGCGCAGCCATTTGCCGATCGGCGTGACGCGCGGGTCGTTCTTCTGCGCCTGCACGATGGTCGGGCCGTCGTCCAGCACGCGCATGGTGCGGAATTTGAAGATCCTGAACGCGCGTCCGCCGAAGCCGTGGCGGGTCTGGAGGAAGAACACCGGGCCCTTCGAGCTCAGCTTGATCAGGATCGCGGTCACCAGCATCACCGGCGCGAACACGAACAGCGCAACGCTGGCGCCGACGAGGTCGAGCGTCCGCTTGAGCGCGCGCTCGTTCCAGGACAGCGGCGCGCGGCGCAGCTCGGCGGTGAACGTGTTGCCGGTGCTCACCAGCGGATAGCGCAGGAACCGCGCGGCATTGGGGTCCGGCACCAGATGCACGGGGATGGGGAGGATCTTCAGCGCGTCTAGAATGCTGTCGATCGCGTGCTGCCGGCTCCAGTTCATCAGCAGGAAGACGTGCTCGACCCGGTTCTCGCGCGCGAAGGCGATCAGCTCCTCGAAGCGCGGCGCCAGCTGCGACAGCAGCAGCGGCGAGGCGAGGTCCTTGGCCGGGATCTCCATCACCCGCACCAGGCGGTAGCCGTGCTGGCCGAGGTCGTCGACCGCGTTGGACGAGGTGGCAAGGCCGAACTCGGCGATCAGAAGCGCGCGGCCGTTGGCGAAGGCGCCGGTGCGCAAGGCATGCGCGGTCCAGCGCGCCGCCGCGATCTTCCAGGCGAGCAGGACGACGAGGCCGACCAGATAAAATGAGAGTGTGGTGCCGCGCGAGAACTCCTCGCTGACCTTCATCGTGAAGGCGATCGCCAGCAGCGCCCCGAACAGCCCGGTCCATGTCGTCAGCGTCATCCGGAACGTGCGGGCCAAGTTGGTGACGTTCTTCAGACGGTAGCCGTGCTGCACCACCGTCAGCAGGACGAAATTGATCGCAACCAGCACGCTCGCCGCCGCATAGACATCCGCCTTGCCGAGCGTGCCCGCGGTGACGATGTGATAGCCGGCCGCGCAGCCAATCCCGCTGACGACGATCAGCGCCGCATCGATCACCGCCATCAATCGCTCGACAACCACAGGGCGCATCCAGCTCGGCGCAAATCCTGCAGCTGTGGCGGGAGCCTGCTCGACCACGCCAATTTTCGCCGTAGAATCAGCGACGGGCACCGGCCGTGTGGAAAGAATTGTCATCCTGCCAAACTCATTGACGCAAAATTCATTATCCGAGCACGCCGTGCTATCGGTCAAAATCGCTGGTAAAACAAGGCGAAGGAAAAATTAACCTTACCCCACAAGCTGCATTGTAGCTCATCTCGCCTCGACTGATATGTTAAATTTCACAACCCGTTAGGAAGATCTCGTTGCCTCGAACCCAGTCCCGGCGGCGGACCCGGCCGAGAGGGAAGCGCTACCTCGCCATTGGCCTTGCTGCCCTGGCCTTGGTCGGAACGGTGCTCCTCCTTCTTCGCCCCGATGCAGCCCCCGTGCGAGCTCCGACGACTTCCGCGGCCGTCGCAGTCAAGCTCCTCCTTGACGGGCCATTTGGCGCGCGCTTTGCCGGCGAGCTTGCTGCATCGAGGCAGGGGTACTTCTCCTCCCGCATTGAGGTGGAGGCCCAGCCCGAAGACCCTGACTTCGTCCAGACGATTGCACGCCAACATGCCATCGGCGTGACGAGCGGCCAGAAGTTCTTGCTGGCGAGCTGGCGCGGCGTCGCCGTCACCGCCTTCGCGGCCAGCTTTCTCGATACCTCGGTCGCGATCTTCACACTCGAAAGCTCGGGATTGCGGCGGCCGGTTGACCTGGTCGGGAAGCGGGTCGGGTATCGCAGGGCGAGCGAGGGAGAGGTCGTCTTTGATGCCATGATGGCTCAGCTCGGGCTTCCCCGCAGCCAGATCACCAAGGTCCCGGACCGTGACAGCTTCGAGGCTCTGAAGGCCGGGGAGGTGGATGCGATCGTCGCCGCCATCGACGAGCAGCCCGGTCCCTCCAGTCCGAGTTTCGTGAAGCTGAACGTCATTAAGCCGCAGGACTACGGCATCCATGTCCCAGGCCAGGTCTATTTCGCGAGCAATGATCTCATCCATGACCAGCCGTCCGCAATCGCTGACGTTCTTCAGGGCCTCATCCGAGGATGGCAATTTGCCTACGCGGACTATGCACGGAGCGTGCCCGTTCTCGCCGGCGCCGCCCCGGCCAGGCTGAATTCCGAACGGCTGCAATTCGAGTTGCAGCAGCAGCGTCCCCTCGTGCTGCCGACGGGCGGCCGTATCGGCGACTACGATGAAAGCCGCTGGCGGACGCTCCGGGATATTCTCATCTTTGCCAAGCTCGGCGAGGAAGACGTGCCGCTGGCTCAGACCGTCAACTACCAGTTCCTTCGGGATGTGTACCGCCGTTCACCCGACCTCGCTGCCCCCGGCGCCTGGAGCGAGGAAAAATAGGACCAAGAAGCCACACCTGTGCGCCATGTCGTCCCAAAAGCCCCTCGGCCGCCCAGCATGAGTTGCATTTCGGCCGGTGCCCTTGGTAAACTTCGGTTCACTATTTGGGCTAGTCGCGGAGTTGGCTTTACAGACTGTGACGTTGGTCGGCTGGGGTCTGACAAGCGCGGTCGGGGATCAAATCCGCAGGGGCGAGGAGCTTTTTGGATGTTTAAGACGTTGATGCGAGCGGGCTTTTTGGCCGCGACAGTCTCCCTCGGTGCTGCGAGCGGAGCAAGCGCCGCGATGCCGATGCCGGCACCGGCGGCCCTGCTCGCGGGCGAGAGCCAAGTGACGGCCGTTACCTTCTGGGCGCAGCCCTATCCCTATCGGTATGTGCCGTCGCGCCGTTGCCCGCTGGTGCGGGTCGAGACGCCCTATGGCTGGTACATGGATCGCGTTTGCGCGCCTGTCGGTCCTGTCTTGCGCCGGGCGTACTGAGGTTGAGCTAACAGGCGGCGGCTGCCGTCTTCCAACGATGTTCAAAGGCAGCCGCACAGCTCATGCGGCTGCTTTGCTCGTTTTTGTTTCATTTTCTGATGACCTTTTGTGCGCGCAGCGCAGGTTCACCATGAATATCTTTGGAGGGCCGGGACAGGCTATCGCATGGTGAAGATTGTGTTACCAGTTTGGCGGGGCTGCATCGGCAGCGTGATTGCGTAATGCGGCGGTAGCCGGATCTCACGGGAGCGATGCTCCGGCGAACCGGACGCTGATAGAGGATACGATGACAGGGGTTTCAACCTTCGATCTTTCGGGCAAACGTGTCTTTGTCGCGGGTCACCGCGGCATGGTGGGATCAGCTGTCGTCCGTAGGCTTGCGTCAGAGAATTGCACCGTACTGACGGCCGACCGGCGCGAGCTGGACCTTACAAAGGAAGAGCCCACGCTGAAATGGCTCGAGGCCAATCGTCCAGAGGTCGTTGTTCACGCCGCTGCGAAGGTTGGCGGTATTGCAGCCAACAACAATTTCCCGGTCGACTTTCTCTGCGACAACCTCGCGCTGGAATTGAACGTGATCCGTGCAAGTCACACGGTTGGTGTGCGGCGCTTGCTGTTCCTCGGCTCGTCCTGC
Source organism: Bradyrhizobium sp. SHOUNA76 (assembly GCF_023006445.1). NCBI lineage: Bacteria > Pseudomonadati > Pseudomonadota > Alphaproteobacteria > Hyphomicrobiales > Nitrobacteraceae > Bradyrhizobium > Bradyrhizobium sp. SHOUNA76. Next base: position 4,692 of record NZ_JALBHA010000055.1, on the reverse strand, counting down.
ATCTATCCCAAGCACGCCAAGCAGCCGATCGCGGAAAGCGAGTTGTTGACCGGTCCCCTGGAGCCGACCAACGAGTGGTATGCAATCGCAAAGATTGCCGGCCTCAAGATGTGCCAGGCCTATCGTCGTCAGTATGGCGATGATTTTATCTCGGTCATGCCGACCAATCTCTACGGCCGCGGCGACAATTATCATCCCGATCATAGTCACGTCCCGGCCGCGTTGATCCGGCGCTTCCATGAAGCCAAGCTCGCCAATGTATCCAGCGTCTCGGTGTGGGGCACCGGCACGCCGCTCCGCGAATTCCTTAACGTCGACGATTTTGCCGATGCCTGCGTCTTCCTTCTAAAGAACTATTCAAGCGATCTTCCGATCAATGTCGGCAGTGGCGACGAATTCTCGATCGCCGATTTTGCGAGGACAGTCGCGGAGGTCGTGGGCTATCAGGGCGAGCTCGCGTTCGATACGTCAAAGCCTGACGGCACGCCACGCAAGCTGCTCGATAGCTCGAGAATTCGAGGGCTTGGCTGGCGACCGAACGTCGCTCTGCGGGCCGGTCTCGCGGCCGCCTACGCAGACTTTTTAAAGGGCTCTGGACGTCATCTGGAAGTCAGCGCGACGCGCTGAGAAAAACTACGTAAGACTACAAGAAACTTTTTTATTCTGAACTTTTGATTTGGGTGGGGCTTTATGCGTGTTCTCTTGGTCGGCATCAATTATGCCCCCGATCTGATCGGTGTGGCAAAATACAACGCTGAGCTCTGCGAAAGTTTGGCCGCCGAAGGTCATGAAGTCAGGGTCATTACGGCACCTCCGTATTATCCAGCCTGGAAGATTCCCCCGGCGTTCAAGTCGTCGTACTTCAGGTCGAGAGATATTCGCGGCGTTCGCGTGACACGTACGCCTATTTATGTGCCCGGACATCCCTCGGGCGCCAAGCGGCTGGTTCATCACGCTTCATTCGCGCTTTCGAGCGGGGCGCCGGTCCTCGTTGAGGCGCTATCCTGGCGCCCCGACGTTATGATCGCCGTCGCACCATCATTAATGTCGGCTGCCTTCGTCTCATTCGTCGCTCGTTGCGTCGGTGCCAAATCATGGCTTCATGTGCAAGACTTCGAGGTGGACGCGGCATTTGATCTTGGTCTGCTACGCAATCCTAACTTGCGAAAATGGATGCTTCGAGCCGAAGCGGCGATCCTCAAATCCTTCGACCACGTTTCATCCATCTCTCAAGCGATGGTGAACCGGTTGAGAATCAAGGGGTTGAATCCTGACAAGACAGCCGAGGTGAGAAACTGGATTGACACCAACGCGATCTGCCCGGGTTCGCGAATGACCAAATACCGTCAGCAGCTGAAGCTGGGCGCGGGCGATATCGTTGCGCTCTACTCCGGAACAATGTCCAACAAGCAAGGCCTTGAACTCGTGATCGAGGCTGCGATCGGTTTGGAGGAGAGCCATCCTCATATCCACTTCATCCTTGCAGGCGAGGGGCCACATAAAATGAGGCTGGAGCAGCTCGCTGCCGGACGTCGCAATGTCCATTTTCTCGGGCTTCAGCCCAACGAAAGTTTCAATCAATTGATGGCCACGGCCGATTTTCATCTGATCCCGCAGAAGGCCGAGGCCGCCGATCTGGTGTTGCCCTCCAAGCTTGGCGCGATCTTCGCGTCGGCTCGGCCGGTCATTGCGATGGCTGAAGAAGGCACGGGCCTCGCGGCTGAAGTCACGGATGCGGGCTTGGTGATTCCACCCGGAGATTCGTCCGCGCTTGAGCTTGCAATTTGCCAGCTCAGCGAAGCGCCGGCTCTCCGTGAGCATTACGGCGAAGAAGGAAGAAGGCGCGCGCTTGATCGTTGGGATCGACGCGCAATTGTGCACCGGTGGTCGGAGGCCATGGCAGGGCAGGGCAGTGCGACAGGGCAGAAGAATGTCGACTCGAAAAACGCTGCCGGCGACATTGGGCTTCCCGTGGAGGATGCCGTTCGGTCACCTTAAAGCATCTGATCTCAATTCGTTGTCGTCCAAAAAAATGAGCGCCGCGATGGGCGCTCATTTGGCTTCTTGCCTTGCTGGCCGATCTGCCAGGACTACTCGTGGCGCGGGAAATACCTAAAGCCGTGCTGCTTAATCAGCTCATCGCGTTTTGCGGATTCGAGATCTTCCTTCATCATCTCGCGAACGAGACTCTCGAATGAGGTCTGGGGCTGCCAGCCGAGTCTTTCTTTCGCCTTGGACGGATCGCCAAGCAAAGTGGCGACCTCTGTTGGGCGGAAATAGCGCGGGTCGACCGACACTACGCATTTTCCGCTTGCAACATTGTAACCCTTCTCGTCGACGCCGGCCCCCTCCCATCGGATCTGCATGCCGACTTCGCTCGCCGCCACGTTAACGAAATCTCGAACCGAATGTTGAACACCGGTCGCGATGACGAAATCTTCCGGCTTTTCTTGTTGCAACATAAGCCACTGCATCTCGACATAGTCGCGCGCGTGTCCCCAATCGCGCAATGCATCGAGATTGCCGAGATACAACCGCTCCTGCAGGCCCAGATGGATCCGGGCCAATGCCCGCGTGATTTTTCGGGTGACGAAAGTCTCACCCCGGACGGGAGATTCGTGATTGAAGAGGATGCCGTTGCAGGCATACATCCCGTAAGCTTCACGGTAATTGACCGTGATCCAGTAAGCATAGAGCTTGGCGACGGCGTACGGCGAACGCGGGTAGAAGGGAGTGGTCTCCTTTTGCGGGATTTCCTGGACCAGACCGTACAGTTCCGATGTCGATGCCTGGTAAAACCGGGTCGTCTTTTCCAGTCCAACGATCCGCATGGCCTCGAGAATTCGAAGTGTGCCCAGGCCGTCGGAGTTCGCTGTATACTCCGGCTCCTCGAATGAAACGGCCACGTGACTTTGCGCAGCGAGATTGTAGATCTCGTCGGGCTGCACTTGGCCAACGATCCGGATCAGGCTCGAGGAATCCGTCAGATCGCCATAATGAAGCCGGAAGGGTGGATCGGGCTCGTGCGGATCGAGATAGAGATGATCGATGCGGTCCGTGTTGAAGAGGGAGGTCCGGCGCTTTATGCCGTGGACCTCGTATCCCTTCTGCAAAAGAAGTTCGGCCAAATAGGCGCCGTCCTGCCCGGTGACGCCGGTAATAAGTGCTCGTTTCTTTGTCATATCAGTCCCAAAAATGGAAATTGGTGCTTACACGAAATTGACCTGGTTAGGGAGGGCGAAATGGCGAAAATCAAGCTTAGATTAACAGCGTCTGGCTCCAGCCGGCGCGCCAAAGATTTCCGCCGAGTACGTGCGAGGCGCAGTGCCCTTCAGGGTGTCCGTCCCTCGTTTGACCGTAGTCGGGCGAGAGGCCTCCAAACCGTGGAAAAAACCAGATCGGATCTCATGACCATATGAGGCTTGGCCCGGTTGATCGGAGGCCAGCTAGAAGGTCGCGACTTCCCGTGTCCACCGTTGTGGATCCGTTCCCGACTCCGCACGCAGGATAGTGAACCGATCCAAAGCATCCACAAGCGGCGTGACCACCGGACTCAGATTATCGAGTACGAGGACTGCTCGTCCCTCACGCACGAGCAGCACAAGATGGTGCTCTCCGGTTGCCCGAATGACGACCTCAGCGAGGAGGAGTGCTGAGCTGGGCCAGCCGTATCGAAGCAGCAGATGGCGCTTGGTGACGGCATAGTCGCCGCAATTGCCTTCGTCAGGAAATATCTGCCATTCCGCGTCGCGTCGGCTTGCGGGCGGATCCTTCGGCGCTATGCCGAAGTTCACCGTTGAATTGATTTGGGCGAGTTCGCGCCAGCGCTGGATTGAAGAGCGGAAGTCTCGGATCCTGCGATCGTCATGGCGCCGACAATCCTCGGGATATTGAATGCAGAATTGGGAGAATGAAAGCGGTGGCGTCACCGCTTGTGACTGGTAGTTCGAATAGGCGGGCTGGCCGCAAACGCAATACATTATGGCCAGCATGCGGACCGCATGTCTGAACATCGCAAGTTCACCTAACATTCCTGATTGCTAGACGAAGTATATTGCGATGCGATGGAAGCGCCATGACAATTGTGAGGCAATCGATGCACAATCGTGGAGCAGCGTGCGCGCGCTTGATCTGAACGAGGTGAAGGCCGCCACGGTATAGGAGTCTGTGGCCTCGAACACCTGCAACGTGCGCAAGGGTGTGGCAGTTGGGCTGCCGGAGATGATTGGCAGCGTTCGGCCTATCCGGATCGTTGCTTCGATCGCATATAGTACGTCAGAAGCGCGGTGCATGTCCGCCGAACCGCTCTTCGTTTCCCTAATCCTTCCATCCATTCAGCGAAGTTCAGGCTGCCGCCCACTACATTGAGCAGAAATGCGCCCGTGGGCGCTGATCGCCGCGATCGCGGCCTGAGGCGGGCCCCGGCTAACCACAAGTCCCTGATAGGAACAACTTCGCCATCGATATTTGGAAAGTTAGTCTGTGGCGTAGCCGACTGTTCGCAGTCCTGCGAACGCAAATGACGGTCACGGACCATTAGAGTCCTTCCGTCAGGGACGCGATGAATGCTGGGACGCCAGGGCTCGAAAACACACCTGGGCGGAAGCTGGCTGACGCTTCTTATGGTTGTAGGGAAGACGAATTAGACGGACCGGTGAAAGGCTGCCCTTGGCTATTTCGAATTGCGCTGTC
>NZ_JALBHA010000559.1:0-3884 GCF_023006445.1 Bradyrhizobium sp. SHOUNA76 | reverse complement strand
GTATCGGCAGGCCCGGGCGCGGCGGCAGCGGGCGGCGGCGCATCCTCGGCCGGCTCCACCGTGTCATTCTGGATCTGCTTTTCCATCGCGCGCAGCTTGGCGACGTTCTTCTGATGCGCGTCGTAGGTCTCGGTGAAGGCATGCCCGCCGGTGCCGTCGGCGACGAAATAGAGGTCGCGTGTGCGGGCCGGATTGGCGGCGGCCTCCAGCGAAGCGCGGCCCGGGTTGGAGATCGGGCCGGGCGGCAGGCCCTCGATCACATAGGTATTGTACGGCGAAGGCTGCGTGATCTCGCTGCGCTTGATCGGCCGGCCCAGCGTGCCCTTGCCGCCGACGAGGCCGTAGATGATGGTCGGATCGGACTGCAGCTTGATGCGCTGCTTCAGGCGGTTGACGAACACCGCGGCAACGCGGCTGCGCTCGTCGGGCTTGCCGGTCTCTTTTTCGACGATCGAGGCCAGCGTCACCAGCTGCTCCGGCGTCTTGACCGGAATGTCCTGATTGCGGCGCTCCCAGATCTCGGTGAGCACGCGCTTGTGCGCCTGCTGCATGCGCTGGACCACCTGATCGCGCGGGGTGCCGCGCGGGAACTTGTAGGTCTCCGGCAGCAGCGTGCCCTCGCGCGGCAACTCGCGGACGCTGCCGGTGAAGATATCGTTGTCGGACAGGCGCGCCACGATCTGCTCGGAGGTCAGGCCCTCCGGAATCGTGACCGCGTGCTGCACCACCTTGCCCTCGACGATGGTGGCGATGACGTCGCGCAAGGATGCGTTCTTCTGGAACGAATACTCACCCGGCTTGAGGTCCGAGCTCGCCTTCAACGCGGCGACGCTGGCGATGAACACCCAGGGATTGATGTCGGTGACGCCTTCCCGGTTCAGCGTCTCGGCGATGTCACGCTTGCCTGCGCGCTGCGGGATGTTGACGATCTTGTCGTCCTTCAGCGGTCCGGGCGCCTCGAGCACCTGCCGGCCGTAATAATACACGCCGCCGGCGCCGAGCATGGCGATCAGCAGAAGGGTGATGATGGCGTTGCCGACGACCACGAAAGGATTGCGCGCACGCTCCGATCGCCTCGGCGGCGGCGGGAGTTGCTCGGGCTCGAGCGCTGCCCGCGGACTCCGGGGCGAAATGGGCGGCCTTTCACTCATCGAAACAACCTGAATCCTGCCGGTTCAATCGCGACCTGACAATCGCTTGCCCTGCCAAATGCACGCGCCCACTTCTATGACTATCGCCGAATACGGCAAAACGGTGGATTCGTCTCAAACGCAAACTAACTGGCCAAACGCCGGACGATCACCGACGCATTGGTACCGCCAAAACCAAAAGAGTTCGACAAGGCGACATTGACCTCACGCTTCTTCGCCTTGTGCGGCACGAGATCAATCGCAGTCTCCACCGACGGATTGTCGAGGTTGATCGTCGGCGGCACGACATTATCGCGAATCGCGAGAATGGCGAAGATCGCTTCGATCGCACCGGCGGCGCCGAGGAGATGCCCTGTCGACGACTTGGTCGAGGACATCGCAACCTTGGAGGCGGCATTGCCGAGCAGACGCTCGACCGCACCGAGCTCGATCTCGTCGCCGAGCGGCGTCGAGGTGCCGTGCGCGTTGATGTAGTCGAGATCGGACGCCGTGAGGCCCGCGCGCTTGAGCGCCGCCGACATGCTGCGGAAGCCGCCATCGCCATCGGGCGACGGCGAGGTGATGTGATAGGCATCGCCCGACATTCCGTAGCCGATCACCTCGGCATAGATCTTCGCGCCACGGCGCCTGGCATGCTCGAGCTCTTCCAGCACCAGGACGCCGGCGCCCTCGCCCATCACGAAGCCATCACGGTCCTTGTCGTAGGGACGCGAGGCCTTTTCCGGGGTCTCGTTGAAACCGGTCGAGAGCGCGCGCGCGGCGTTGAAGCCGGCAATGCCGATCCGGCTGATCGGCGACTCGGCGCCGCCTGCGACCATCACGTCGGCATCGCCCAGCGCGATCAGGCGCGCGGCATCGCCGACGGCGTGTGCGCCGGTCGAGCAGGCCGTGACCACCGAATGGTTCGGCCCCTTCAGCCCGTGCGCGATCGAGACGTAGCCGGAGGCGAGATTGATCAGGCGGCCCGGAATGAAGAACGGCGACACCCGGCGCGGTCCGCGCTCCTTCAAGAGGATCGCTGTGTCAGCGATGCCGCTGAGGCCGCCGATGCCGGATCCGATCATGGTTCCGGTCGCGCACTTGTCCTCCTCGGTTTCGGGGTGCCAGTTGGCGTCGTCGAGCGCCTGGCCGGCCGCGGCCATGCCGAAGATGATGAAGTCGTCGACCTTGCGCTGGTCCTTCGGCTCCATCCACTTATCGGGATTGAAGGTGTCGTTGGTGCCGTCGCCGCGCACGACGGTGCAGGCGTATTTTGTCTGAAGATCGGAGACGTCGAAGCTCTCGATCCGGCGCGCGCCGCTTTCGCCGTTGAGGATGCGTTTCCAGGTCGGTTCGACGCCGCAGCCGAGCGGCGACACCATGCCGAGACCAGTGACGACAACCCGCCTCATATCCGAAAACTCCGCATCGAAAGACTCACGGCCAATAACAAGAAACCGGCTGACCGCTGGGAAGCGGCCCGTCCGGTTTCAATGTTGTCCCCGCGAAAATGAAGAGCCTTAGCTCTTCGCGTTCTTCTCGAGAAACTTCGTGGCGTCGCCGACGGTGAGAATCGTTTCCGCAGCGTCGTCCGGAATCTCGCAACCGAATTCCTCTTCGAACGCCATCACCAGTTCGACGGTGTCCAGACTGTCGGCGCCGAGGTCGTCGATGAAGCTCGCAGCGTCGACAACCTTCTCGGGCTCAACACCAAGGTGTTCGACCACGATCTTCTTAACCCGTTCGCCAATGTCACTCATTGCTTAACCTCGTGTTGTTCCCTGTAGACCCGACCCCCCGGGACGATACGAGCCGTCGTGGTCGTGTTACTTGCCTTCGCTTACGAACTTTAGATTGGCCCCATCCTAACCGATACAGGGCCCGGCGAACGACGGCCAAGGCTCCGCATCGCCAATATACAGGGTTTCAAAAACCTGCAATGGCGTTCTTTGCCCATCCGTTGAGCGTCCGGTTATCATACTTCAATTGCCTTGACTACAAGCCTCATTTCGCTCCGGAAACGGCCGTTTGCCGCATCCCGCACCGCCGATGTGGGCAGTGCGGGACGAAGCGTCAGATCATGGCCATGCCGCCATTGACATGGATGGTTTGCCCGGTGACGTACGCCGCTTCGTTCGAACTCAGGTAAACTGCGGCCGCTGCAATGTCCTCGGGGGTGCCCAGGCGGTTGGCCGGAACCTTGGTGAGAATCGTTTCGCGCTGCTTGTCGTTGAGCGCGTCGGTCATTGGCGTCTTGATGAAGCCGGGTGCAATACAGTTCGCAGTGACGCCGCGCTTGGCGTATTCGGCACCCAGCGTCTTGATCATGCCGATCAGGCCGGCTTTCGACGCCGTATAGTTGCCCTGCCCGGGATTGCCGGTGACGCCGACCACCGAGGTGATGGCGATGATGCGGCCGAAGCGCTTGCGCATCATCAATTTGGTGGCGGCGCGTGCCAGGCGGAAGGTCGCGGTCAGATTGACGTTGATGACCTCCTCCCAATCCTCGTCACGGAGTTGAACGAAGAGATTGTCGCGGGTGATGCCGGCGTTGGCGACGAGGATGTCGACCTGGCCCATCGCCGCTTCCGCAGCAGGCACCAGTGCCTCGACCTCGTCGGCCTTGGAGAGATTGCAGGGCAACACGTGAGCGCGCTCGCCGAGCCTGCCGGCAAGCTCATCCAGCACCTCCTTGCGCGTTCCTGAAATCGCGACGGTGGCGCCCTGCGCGTGCAGCGCCTGCGCAATCGCGCC
>NZ_JALBHA010000558.1:0-3927 GCF_023006445.1 Bradyrhizobium sp. SHOUNA76 | reverse complement strand
CGTGCTCGCGAGCAGCAGCGACAGCATGATCATGACCGCGGCCGCGACGCCGCCGACCTTCAGGATGGCGAGGCGCTCGGCGGTGACCATCTGGTCGATGTCGTCGCCTTGCGTCGAGAGCATCAAGGCGCCGCGGATGGCGCGCGAGCGCAGCACGGGGACCGCGACCGAGACGATCACCTCGCCGCGCGCATTGACCCGCACCATCGAGCGTTTCTGGCCCTGGAGTGCGTCGCCGACCTCCGCATAGCCGTTGCCGTTCTCGGGGCCGAGCTCGCGGTAGAGCGGCAGGTCGCCGCGATTGAGCCAAGTGCGCACCGCGACCATGCCGCGCTCGACGATGCCGGGCTTTTCGGCCGGCGGCGGCAGATTGTAACGCAGCACGTTTTCGAGATTGCGGCTGTCGACCAGCAGGCTGCCGTTCGGGTCGTAGATGCGGGCGCGCGTCTTGGTCGGCGAGATCAGCGTGCGCAGCACCGGCGCCACGCGCTCCGGATTGATCGGGAAGTCCAGCGGCGAATATTCGTCCGGGCCGCCATAGGTCTCGCCCGGCTTGAGGTCGAGCAGCCGATCGGGGTCGATGGTGATGGCGTTGGTCTGCACCGTGGCGGAGGCCGCGATCGCGCCGGCAATGATCTCGGCCTGTACCAACAGGCTCTGCGCCCGTGCGTCGATCAGGCCGGCGCGGAACTGCGACAGGTACAGGATGCTCGCGACCAGCGCGACGAGGCCGGCGAGGTTAAGCGAGACGATGCGGCGGGTCAGGCTGGAGAAGGACAGCGCGAAGAAGAATTGCCCGGCGCGCTTCAGCCAGTTCAGCGGCCGAAAGCCCTGCGGCTTGTCTTCGGCAAATTGCTCCGGAACGCCGTCGGACGTGACGTCCCCAGCGCTCTGGTTTGGATCAGGCTGCGTTCGGTCCAGCAATGCTTACGCCCGCGTTAGGACGGCTCATCGAGAAGGCCCCCGCATTCTAGAGCATGATCCGGAAAAGTGTGCAGCGGTTTTCCGAACGGATCATGCTCAAGAAACAAACCAAAGCGCGATGACGATTCCCATCTCATCGCGCTTTGGAGCGATCCCGGCCCCGATGGAATCAGAACCGGTGATGCTGCGTGAGCCTCAGGCTTCCTTGAAGCGGTAGCCGACGCCGTAGAGCGTCTCGATCATCTCGAACTCGTTGTCGACCACCTTGAACTTCTTGCGCAGCCGCTTGATGTGGCTGTCGATGGTGCGGTCGTCGACATAGACTTGGTCGTCATAGGCGGCGTCCATCAGCGCGTTGCGGCTCTTCACCACGCCGGGCCGGGTCGCCAGCGCCTGCAGGATCAGGAATTCGGTGACGGTCAGCGTCACCGGCTCGTTCTTCCAGGTGCAGGTATGCCGTTCCGGATCCATGCGCAGAAGGCCGCGGTCGAGCGCCTTGGCGTCGTTCTCCTTCGGCGCGACGGTCGGGTCCTTCGGCGCCGAGCGGCGCAGCACTGCCTTGACGCGCTCGACCAAAAGGCGCTGCGAGAACGGTTTGCGGATGAAATCGTCGGCACCCATCTTGAGGCCGAACAGTTCGTCGATCTCTTCGTCCTTGGAGGTCAGGAAGATCACCGGCAGGTCGGACTTCTGCCTGAGACGGCGGAGCGTCTCCATGCCGTCCATGCGCGGCATCTTGATGTCGAGGATGGCGAGATCGGGCTGGGTGGTGCGGAAACCGTCAAGCGCGGAGGCGCCGTCGGTGTAAGTCATGATTCGGTAGCCTTCGGCTTCCAGCGCGATCGAGACGGATGTGAGAATGTTGCGGTCGTCGTCGACCAAAGCGATTGTGGGCATGAGCCTCTGCTTTCTGCTTTCCGTTTGGGTCGTGGCTTGAAACGGCGAGCAATCCACTGATGCGCCGCATACATGGGTGCCGAAGTCGGCATTCGAACCTTGTCACCGAGCAATGCAAGCTGGGCTGAAGTGTGACCAAGTTCCACGAAACACGGCAGATTCGCCGCATGTCGACCCATAACCAGGCCCCCGTTTACCCGAAAAAAGGCCTCCCTTGCAACCACCTGAGCCGAGAAAGCCGATGCAACCGACCCCTGATTTCGTTCCCGGAAAGCTGGCCAGTTCCCTGCTGCGCCGATCGCGGCAGGGGGCGCTGGCAACTCTCATGGCCGGCAGCGGCGATCCCTATTGTTCCCTGGTCAATCTGGCCAGCCATCCCGACGGCTCACCGATCCTGCTGATCTCGGGCCTTGCCGTGCATACCCGTAATATCGTTGCCGATAGCAGGGTCTCGCTGATGCTGGACGAGCGGGCGGCCGGCGATCCGCTGGAAGGCGCCCGGATCATGCTGTCCGGCCGGGCGGAACAGGCAGATGCCGAGAAGGATCTGCTCCAGCGACGGTATCTCAATGCGCATCCGTCGGCGGAAGGCTTTGTTTCCTTTAAGGATTTCTCGTTTTTCCGGATCCGTCCCACGGGAACCCATCTGGTCGCCGGCTTCGGCCGGATCGTCGACCTCACGCCCGCGCAGTTCCTCACGGATCTCACCGGCGCCGAGGACCTCTTGGCAGCGGAGGAGGGGGCTGTCGCGCATATGAATGCCGACCATCGCGAGGCCTTGGGCCTCTATGCGACCAAGCTGCTGGGCGCGGCCGAAGGCGATTGGCGCTGCACCGGCTGCGATCCGGAAGGTCTCGACATGCAGGACGGCCAGACCGCGCTGCGGCTGGATTTCCCGGAGCGGGTGACGGACGGCACGTCGCTGCGCAAGATGCTGGTTCGTCTCGCTGGCGAAGCGCGCATGAAGGTGGACCAGAACGCAACAATTTGAACGCCGCGACCCATCGCTGCGACCCAAGACGGTAGATCCTGAGGCTCGCAGCGAGAGGGTTCATGACGCGTCGTCGTTTGGCATTGGCTGCGGGTCTGGTGCTCGCGATCAATGCGTCGTTTGCCGTGCCCGGTTTTGCTCAGAAGGGTGATCTGTCGGCGCAGAGCGCGCGCATCACCGCGCTCCGGAGCGCCGGCAAATATTCGGAGGCGCTGCCGCTGGCGCAGGCCATGGTGGCCTCGCTCGAGAAGACCAGCAACAACCGCGACCTCGCCGCCGCGCTCAATAATCTCGCGCAGATCTACGCCGACCAGGGCCACGACGATCAGGCCGAGCCGCTCTACAAGCGCGCCATCGCGCTGATGGAGAAGGGGACCGGTCAGGGCAGCGTCGAGATCGCGCCGCTCCTCAACAATCTTGCCGCGCTCTATCAGCGGCAGAGCCGCTTCACCGAGGCCGAGCCGCTGTTCAAGCGCGCGCTTGCCGTTCGCGAGCAGGCGCTGTCGCGCGAGCATCCCGATGTCGGCCAGTCTCTCAACAATCTCGCCACGCATTATGTGAAGCAGGAGCATTTTGCTGACGCCGAGCCGCTGTTCCAGCGTGCGCTGGCGATCTATCAGAAGGCCGCCGGGCCCGAGCATCCCGCGGTCGCCACCGTCCTGAACAACATCGGCCAGGTCGATCGCGACCTCAACCGCGATGTGGACGCCGAGGCGCCGATCAAGCGCTCGCTCGCCATCCGCGAAAAGGTGCTGGGACCGGATCATCCCGACGTGGCGCGCTCGCTGAACAATCTCGCCGGGCTCTACGAGCACCAGCAGCGCTATGCCGAGGCCGAACCGCTCTATCGCCGCGCCCTGTCGATCCGTGAGCGCGCGCTCGGACCCGATCATCCCGATGTCGCGACCTCGACCAGCAATCTCGCCCATTTCCTTCAGGTGTCGGGCCGCACCGCCGACGCGTTGCCGTTCACGCAGACAACGCTTGCCGGCAATCGCGCGCAGCTGCGTGTCGTGCTGCCGGTTCTGTTCGCTGCGCGGCAGCAGGCGCTGCTGGCGAGCGACAAGGCGCTCGATGACGCGCTCGGCGCGATTCAGCGCGGCACGCAATCTTCC
>NZ_JALBHA010000557.1:0-3932 GCF_023006445.1 Bradyrhizobium sp. SHOUNA76 | reverse complement strand
CTCTCGAAGGCGTTGCCGCCGCGGGCCTCGCCGGCATCGCCGTCATTGCCGGCAACACCATCGCCGCCGAGCCGCAGGCGATGATCGCGCTCGCCGACGCCAAATATCTCTTCGTCATCGGCCTGCCGGCGTGACGCAGTCCCGCGATCCCAAGCGCAGGATCTTCCTGATCGCCACCGAGGAATCCGGCGACCGGCTCGGCAGCGCCTTGATGAAGGTGCTGCGCCAGCGCCTCGGCGACGGCGTCGAATTCGCAGGCGTGGGCGGCCGCACCATGGCGCGCGAGGGGCTGGAATCGCTGTTTCCGATCGAGGAGCTGTCGATCGTCGGCTTCGCCGCCGTGGTACAGCAATTGCCGAAGATCCTGCGGTTGATCCGCAACACGGCGGACGCCGTGCTGGAAGCCGCGCCGGACGCGCTCGTCATCATCGACAGTCCCGATTTCACCCATCGCGTCGCCCGCCGCGTGCGCGCGAAGAATTCGACGATCCCGGTGGTCGATTACGTCTCGCCCCAGCTCTGGGCGTGGCGGCCGGGGCGGGCACGGACCATGCTCGGCTATGTCGACCATGTGCTCGGCCTGTTGCCGTTCGAGCCGGAGGAATACCGCAAGCTCGGCGGGCCACCGTGTAGCTATGTCGGCCATCCCCTCATCGAGCAATTGCCGTCGTTGCGGCCCAACGCAGAGGAGCAGGCGCGCCGCGCCGGCGAGCCGCCAGTGCTGCTGGTGCTGCCCGGCAGCCGCCGCAGCGAGGTCAGGCACCATCTCGATGTATTCGGCGCAACGCTCGGACGCTTGCAGGCCGAGGGGCGTGCGTTCGAGCTGATACTGCCGACCATGCCGCATCTGGAAGCCACCATCCGCGAGGGCATCGCGAACTGGCCGGTCAAGCCAAGGATCGTGACCGGCGAGAACGAGAAGCGCGCCGTATTCCGCGTCGCGCGTGCAGCACTGGCCAAATCCGGCACGGTGACGCTGGAGCTCGCGTTGTCGGGCATTCCGATGGTGACCGCCTATCGCGTCGGCGCGGTCGAGGCCTTCATCTTGCGCCGCGCGATCCGCGTCTCCTCGGTGATCCTCGCCAATCTCGTGATCGGTGAGGACGTCATTCCGGAGTATCTGCAGGAGGACTGCACGCCGGAGAAGCTGGCGCCCGCGCTTCACGATGTGCTGACGGATTCCCCGCTGCGGCTGCGGCAAGTCGAGGCCTTTGCCCAACTCGACCGGATCATGTCGACGGGCAACAGGTCACCGAGCGTGCTGGCGGCCGATGTCGTGCTGGCCACGATGCGGAAGGGCGGAAGACTAGGCTAGGGCGCCTCGTAAGCGTCGGCTGGCAGCGGCCGAGCGGAGGTCACTTGGTTTGAGCGCAATTGGCGGCTTTTTGTCCCGAAGAGGACATGTCGGGCGGCTCGTTGGTCATTGATTGTCATCAGTTTTAGCCCGCGCAGCCGCTATCAGCATACGCTCCACTAGGCCGTCGAATTCGTACTTCCCGATTGGATCGGTTGCAGCAAGCTCATCGTAAGACTTCTTGTATTTGCCCCACCAACCATGACGTAGTGCTTCGTGGTGAAGGACGCGGGCAGCAGCTTCGACCGCTTTTGCTGTCGGTCCTTCGATCAACGCAATCGCGGATTTGCCAGCGCGCTCTCTTGTTAGCGCCCTGTTTGCAGGAAGTGCGAGTTCTAGCAGATACTCCCTGACAACGTCGTCTGAATTGTAGCCAATGTCGTTGCGAGACACGATTAAACTGGCCCAGCGTTCGACGTCATAGCGGTTCAAATCGCCGTCGCAATAGCGACGAAGGATCGACGCCACATGCCTTCGCTCGAGGTTAACCAAAGGGACGTTATCCCGCCCAAGACGATCGAGGGTAGGCAGGATCTCGTCCAGCGGCTTTTTAAGCTCAAGCAGCTCGTGCAGTGCTGTTTTTCTCTCCAAGCAGAAACCTGGGCTTTGGGCCAACGATCCAATTGTAGCAGCCAAGGTTGTCAATGTCAGCTTTTTGGCCGTAGTTGACGTTCACGCCGATGCCCGCTGAGGGGCGCTTTTGACCCAAAGCAGTCCTAAACGCTAGGACCACCATCAGTCACATTCGGCGCCAGCGCGCTAGACCTGCATAAGTTTCCATGATTGATCGGGGCTCCGTGACAGCGCATTCGTGGCTTATTTTCGGCCTTGTCGGATCATCAGCAACCCAAGTCAGCAATCGCTTGCTATCATCCCAGACGAGATCAAAATGGCGGCCCGAGTGACCGGCGACCGCAAAGCTAATAGAGCCATCGTTGGCCCCAGTGATGTTGCCTGACATGATCTCGGCCGCTGATTGAGTCTCTAGAACTACGGTCTTTGTAGAGCGATCTAGGGTGACGAAGTATGGGCCATATTGGCCCGGGCAGGTGAGTGAAAAGGCATCAACCGGATCGAGGCGCTTCAGGTCAAATTGCTCAGGTTGCCGGAAAGCTGACAGCATCGTTCTGCCAGCAACGACCGTGCAGACGTGTTGCAGTGTCTCTCTTCCCATTTCCTGGGCAGGCATTCCCGGCCACGTCATCACGTTGCGCGTGCGATTGAAGGAAAGAAGGATACGTCCGCCATCAGCCCTCAGGCTGAGGTCAAGTTGCGCGTCACTTACCCTGATGATCTCGCCAGGTAGTATGTTTGCACCTGGGTTCTCGAATACGAAGTGAGTGGACTCGAGGTCATAGGTCACGAAGTAGGGTTGCTGCTGCTGATAATACTTGCCTGTGCAGCGAATGGATGTTGGTGCTGCTTCCGCTTGCAGCGCGGAAGCGAGAAACATGAACAGTGAAAGCGTGATATAGCGCATTTTATCAACCATTATAAGTTGCGATGTTATCACGCCTCAATCGTTTATGACTTGCTAACATGACACCCGCATTCGGCGATCTCTAACATTTCGTGTTGCGAAACGAAGGATTGGACCAAAGGTTGACTTCCGCAATTGGCCCAAGGGCGACTTGCGTCAACGTATGCTTCACGTCTGCTTCGGAGAATAAAGCGGACCCAACACAAATTTGCTGCGCACGCTACGCCAAGCCTGCATCCACCCGAAAACATTGTCCGGTAATGCGTTGGCTGTCATCTGAGGCGAGGAATAGCGCCATGTTGGCGATGTCCTCGGGCGTCACCGCATCCGGAACCGCCTGGCGCGCGCGCATCTCGGTGATGACCTGCTCGTCCGGATACCACAGCCGGCGCTGGCGTTCGGTGACGACCATGCCGGGCGCAATCGCGTTGACGCGAATGCGGTCGGGACCGACCGACCGTGCCAGCGAGTTGGTGAAGCCGACGATCGCTGCCTTTGCGCCGGCATAGACCGGCAACGCCGGCGCGCCGCGCATCCAGGCGATCGAGGACATGTTGATGATCGAGCCGCCGCCGCGCGCCTGCATCTGCGGTACCACCGCCTGCGCGGCGAAGAAAACGTGCTTGAAATTGACGCCGATCATCCAGTCGAACTCGGCGGGCGTCACCTCCGCCAGCATCTGGCGCTGGTCGTTGGCGGCGTTGTTGACGAGGACCGCGGTGTCACCGAGCGATCGCTGGACCTGCGTCATGGCGGCGCGCAATGCGTCGATGTCCAGGAGATCGCAGGGCACGAACAGCGGGACCGTGCCAGCCGCTGCAGTCACCTCATCGACCAGTGCTGCGCCGGCCGCTTGGTCGACATCGAGGAACGCGACGCGCGCCCGTTGGGTGGCGAAGGCGCGCACGAAGGCTGCACCGATGCCGCTGGCGCCACCGGTGATCAGCACCACGCGGTCCGCGAGGCCGGCATAGTTCGTCTTTGTCATGCGATCAGTCGCTCCGTCTCGGGGTCGAACAGGCAAATGCGGCGGGTGTCGAGCGCGAAGGGGGCGGAGGTGCCGGGCGTGGGGCGGACGTCCGGCGAGATGCGCGCTTG
>NZ_JALBHA010000556.1:0-3943 GCF_023006445.1 Bradyrhizobium sp. SHOUNA76 | reverse complement strand
AGCGCGACCACGACCGACCACACGCCGGCAACGGCCGCGAGCGACGTGGCGCCGAAGCGTTGCTCGGCGAGATAGCTGACGTCGAGCCGCGGCAGCACCACCAGTGACATCACGAGATTGACGGTCACGACGACGACCAGCGGCGCCATGGCGCTCAGCACCGGCGAAGCCTGGTCGCTGCGCTGACCATGCTGTAGCTCGGCTGGATCGAATTCGCGCGCAGTCGTCGCGCGCTCGCGCAAAAGCTCGTCGGCGGCGGCCTGCTCGATCGCGCCCTCAACATCTTCGCCGTAGCCTTCTCCGGCGCGGCGCGCAGCTGCTTCGGCGCGGTGCAGCCACCACAATCCCGTACCGAGTATGATGAAGGAGGCAATGATGCCGAGCCCCGGTGCGGCGAACGGCGTCGTGCCGAAGAACGGCATCGGGATGGCGTTCTGGATCGACGGCGTCCCGGGCAAGGCCGACATCGTGAAGGTCGACGTTCCCAGCACGATCGCAGCCGGGATCAGCCGACGCGGAATCGAAGCGGCGCGAAACAGCGAACGGGCCATGGGAACGATGACGAAGAACGCGACGAACAGGCTGACGCCGCCATAGGTAACCAGCGCGCCGGCGAGCACGACCGCCAGGATCACGCGCTGCTCGCCGAGACGCTCCGCCATGAACCTGGCGACCGACATCACCGCGCCGCTGTCGTCCATCAACTTGCCGAAGACGGCGCCAAGCAGGAAGATCGGAAAGAACTGCGCGAGGAATCCCGCGGCGTTGATCATGAACACCTGGGTCAGGTTCGCGAGCAGCGGCTCCCCGCCGAACAGCGCGGCAACGAGTGCGGCGAACGGCGCGAGCAGCAGGACGCTCCAGCCGCGGAAGGCGAACAGCACGAGCAGACCGAGCCCGACGAGGAGGCCGAGGAGACCCATGTCTCAGCACTCCGACAGGAGGACGTCGAGATCGGCGGTCGAACGACGGCCGATATCCGCGCCGTGCTCGCGGAGAAAGGCGTCCGCGGCCATGCGCCCCTCGGCGCGCAGCATCGAGACGAACTCCCACTCCGCGTTGAGCTTCGAGGAGGCCCCGAACTTCGCCAGCATGTCGCTCTTGATCCGATGGGTCCGCATCTTCGCCCAGCGCGCGCCCTCGCCGCTGCCGGGGTCGGCCGCCTGGCGCAGCAGCGCGATCATGCGCAGCTCCTTCATCAGCGGCGAGTTGAAGGAGATTTCGTTCAACCGGTTGAGGATCTCCGCGGCGGTCCGCGGCTCCTCCAGCCGCTCGGTCGGGTTGATCTGGACGAGAATGGTGTCGTGCGCGTCGCTTTCGCGAACCAGCGGCGTGATCGTCGGGTTGCCGGCGAAGCCGCCGTCCCAATAGGGCTCGCCCTCGATCTCGATGGCGCGGAACATGGTCGGCAGGCAGGCCGATGCCAGCAGCACGTCCGCCGTGATCTCCGCGTTGCGGAAGATGCGGCCACGTCCGGTGCGCACCCGCGTCGCAGTGATGAACAGCTGGATCGGCGAGCGCGCGAGCCGTTCGAAATCGATGCTCTCGGCCAGAACCGCGCGCAGCGGATTGTAGCCGGTCGGATTGAGATCGTAGGGCGACAGCACACGCGACATCAGGTCGGTGAGAATGTAAAAGGGCGACGTATCGAGGGTCCAGCGCCCCATCAAGCGATCGAGCGGCGAGCGCTGGAGCAGGCTGAAGGCCGCGGCCTTCGAAACACGGCGCCAGTATTGCTCGAGCGCCTCACGCGCGCCCGCGGCCCCGCCGGCCGTCCAGCCATCCGCCAGCACAGCCGCATTCATCGCGCCAGCGGAGGTTCCGGAGATCGCGGCGATCTCCAGCCAATTCTCTTCCAGGAGGCGGTCGAGCACACCCCAGGCGAAGGCGCCGTGCGAACCGCCGCCCTGAAGCGCGAGATCAATCAGTACGGCGTCCCGTTCCATGGCGGACACTCACGCAACTGAAGTTCAAATTCGACATGATTTTTGACCATGTCGAATTCGACCGCAGTGTGAGAGCAGTTGTCACAAGATGCAACCGGAACGTGGGGCGGTCTAGAGCTATTTCCGTTCCGATGCGATCAGAGCGGAAATGGCTCTAGATTCTAACGCGAACCGGTAGTCCACTTCGCTCGAAAACGCTTTAGTGCTCGAACACCAGCCGCGCGCCGACCGTGCCATCGAGACTGCGGATCTGCTGGAGCAGCGCCGCCGAATCCTGGCCGCCGAGATCGGCATCGAGCACGACGTAACCGAGATCGCCGGCGGTCTCCAGATATTGCGCGGCGATGTTGATGTCGCGCTGGAGGAAGACCTCGTTGAGCCGCCGCAGCATGCCCGGCACGTTGCGATGGACATGGCTGAAGCGCGCGCCGGCGGGGCGCAGATGCAGCTGCACTTCCGGGAAATTCACCGCGCCCATGGTCGATCCCGTGATGAAATAGTCGACCAGCTTGCGCGCGACCTCGCCGCCGATGCGCTCCTGCGCCTCCTCGGTGGAGCCGCCGATATGCGGCGTGAGGATGACGTTCTCGAGGCCCTGCACCGGGCTGTTGAAACGGTCCGCGTTCGAGGACGGCTCGACCGGAAACACGTCGATGGCGGCGCCAGCGAGATGGCCGTCGCGCAGGGCGCGCGCGAGCGCGTCGAGATCGACCACGGTGCCGCGGCTGTTGTTGATCAGGAACGAGCCTGATTTCATCGCGCGCAGTTCCCTCTCGCCGATCATGCCCGCGGTCTCCGGCGTCTCCGGAACGTGCAGGCTGACGACGTCGCTCTGCGCCAGCAGCTCTTCCAGCTTCTCGACCGGCTCGGTGTTGCCGTGGCGGAGCTTGTCGGTGCGGTCGAAATAGATCACGCGCATGCCGATCGCCTCGGCCAGCGTGGAGAGCTGCGAGCCGATATTGCCGTAGCCGACAATGCCGAGGGTGCGGCCGCGCACCTCGCGGCTGCCGGTCGCCGACTTGTCCCATCCGCCCTCATGCGCCGACACCGAGCGCGGAAATATCCGCCGCAGCAGCATCACGATCTCGCCGATCACGAGCTCGGCGACGCTGCGCGTGTTGGAGAACGGCGCGTTGAACACGGGAATGCCGCGCTTGCGCGCCGCCATGAGATCGACCTGGTTGGTGCCGACGCTGAAGCAGCCGACCGCGAGCAGCTGGTCGGCGGCGGCGAGCACCTCGTCGGTGATCTGGGTGCGCGAGCGGATGCCGAGCAGCGACACGCCCTTGAGGGCGCGCCGCAGATCCTCACCGTCCAGCGCCTTGGTCAGCCGCTCGACATTGGTGAAGCCCGCGCTCCTGAACAGGTCCACGGCACTGTCATTGACGCCTTCGAGCAGCAGCGCCTTGGCGCTCCGCTCAGGGCTTTGGCCTGGGGCTGGCATGGTGTCTCCTGAAATGGCGGCTTTGCCGCAGCTCTTAGACCGCGGAGGAGGCCCAGCACAATAGGGGTCGGATACGGGGAGAAGATGGCAGGTAATAGAGCAGCCTGGCATCCCACCAGCGCTCACAATAGCTGTCCGGTCATCCAGAGGCGAGTGGCGCGATGCAAAGCATCGCGCCGGGAGCCTCGAAGGATGAACGGCCCCTATGCAGCCGGGCCGTCGCCCTTCGAGGCTCGCCTTGCTTCGCAAGACGAGCACCTCAGGGTGACGGTATCTCGAGTCAAATCACATAAAACCCATGCGTGCCGTCGCGGCGGAGCTGCTCGACGAGACCATATTCCCAATCGAGATAGGCCTGCATCGCGGCTTGCGCGACGTCGGTGCCTTCATAGGGCCGACGGTAACGGTGGGCCGGATCGGGCTTGGGCAGCACGCGCGGCGGGCCGATCTCGAGCGCGCCGTCATAGCCTCCGTCCAGCACATAGACCTCCCAGCCCATCTGCGCCAGCCACGACGCCGTCATGTCGGCGCGGACGGCCTTGTCGTCGGTCAG
>NZ_JALBHA010000555.1:0-3947 GCF_023006445.1 Bradyrhizobium sp. SHOUNA76 | reverse complement strand
GCCTCGATCCGCGCGCGCAGCAGCGCATCGCGCAGCCGCACCGGGCGCGGCTGGCCGGGATGGGTCCCGCTGGTTTCGGGCTCTGACATTGTCGGCCTCGTCCTCGACTATCCGCCATTAACCTATCAGCAACCACATCCTCCGCAAAGGCCCACAATTCCAGATACTTACGGCGCCCACAGCCGTTTCACCTGTGCCAAAAACAGACGATCCCACCCAGGCAGAGCCTGGATGGGACCATCCGTCCTTGGACGTCTTCTTAATTCAGGGCGTCAGGCCGAGACGCGCGACGGCTCTTCCACGATCGAGAAGCGGACGCCGGCCTTGTGGCGGTTCTCTTCCGAGACCATGCGCCAGGCATCCTCAGCCTCCTTGCGGGTCTTGAACGGACCCTGCACCTGGGCCGAGCCTTCCACCAGCTTGTGGAAGTTCATCGAACCGAACTCGCCGCCGATCACCCAGAAATTGCTGCCTTTGGTCATTGTCAGTCTCCTGTTTCGGTGCGTGCTGCGTTAGCCGAACTGGTTCATCGTGTTGTGGGCGCCGCCCGCCTTCAGGGCAGCCTCGCCCGCGAAGTACTCCTTGTGGTCGTCACCGATATCGGAGCCGGCCATGTTCTGATGCTTGGCGCAGGCGATACCCTGACGGATCTCGGCGCGCTGCACGTTCTTGACGTAGCCGAGCATGCCCTGCTCGCCGAAATATTCCTTCGCCAGATTGTCGGTCGAGAGCGCCGCCGTGTGATAAGTCGGCAACGTGATCAGGTGGTGGAAGATGCCGGCGCGCTTGGCCGAATCCGCCTGGAAGGTGCGGATGCGCTCGTCGGCTTCCTGCGCCAGCGGCGTATCGTCGTATTCCGGCTTCATCAGCTCGGCACGGTTGTACTTGCTGACGTCCTTGCCGGCTTCCTTCATCGCGTCGTAGACCTGCCAACGGAAGTTCAGCGTCCAATTGAAGGACGGCGAATTGTTGTAGGCCAGCTTCGCATTCGGGACGACCTTGCGGATCCGATCGACCATCTTGGCGATCTGCTCGATATGCGGCTTCTCGGTCTCGATCCAGAGCAGGTCGGCGCCGTTCTGCAGCGAGGTGATGCTGTCGAGCACGCAGCGGTCTTCGCCAGTACCAGGACGGAACTGGTAGAGGTTGGAGGGCAGCCGCTTCGGCCGCATCATCTTGCCGTTGCGGTTGATGATGACGTCGCCATTGCGGGCGTTCTCCGCCGTCACTTCCTCGCAATCGAGGAAGCTGTTGTACTGGTCGCCGATATCACCGGGCTTGTGGCTGACGGCGATCTGCTGCGTCAGGCCGGCGCCGAGCGAGTCGGTGCGGGTCACGATAACGCCGTCTTCGACGCCGAGCTCGAGGAAGGCGTGGCGGCAGGCGCGGATCTTCGCGATGAACACCTCGTGCGGCACGGTGACCTTGCCGTCCTGGTGACCGCACTGCTTCTCGTCGGAGACCTGGTTCTCGATCTGGAGCGCGCAGGCGCCAGCTTCGATCATCTTCTTGGCAAGCAGATAGGTTGCCTCGGCGTTGCCGAAGCCGGCGTCGATGTCGGCGATGACGGGCACGACGTGGGTCTGGAAGTTGTCGATCTTCGCGATCAGCTCCTTCTCACGGGTCTTGTCGCCTTCCTTGCGCGCCTTGTCGAGGAGACGGAAGATGTCGTTGAGTTCACGCGAGTCCGCCTGACGCAGGAAGGTGTAGAGTTCCTCGATCAGCGCCGGCACCGAGGTCTTCTCGTGCATCGACTGGTCGGGCAACGGGCCGAAATCGGAGCGCAGCGCCGCGATCATCCAGCCCGAGAGGTACAGATAGGTGCGATCGGTCTTGCCGCCGAAGTGCTTCTTGACCGAGATCAGCTTCTGCTGGGCGATGAAGCCGTGCCAGCAGCCCAGCGACTGGGTGTACTTGGTCGGGTCGTTGTCATAGGCGGCCATGTCGGCCCGCATCAGCGCCGCGGTGTAGCGGGCGACGTCGAGACCGGTCTTGAAGCGGTTCTGGAGGCGCATGCGCGCGACGGCCTCGGCCGACACGCCGTTCCAAGTTGGCTGGGTCTCGAGCAGCGCCTGGGCCGCCTTGACCTCGTCCTGATACGAACCCGGGCCCTGGAAGGTGCTGATGCCGCGCGGCTGGTAGTTCATGTGCCTGATCCTCTTGCTGACGATGGCTAGCCATCGACATTCTTGACAGTGCATTGCGAGATGCGTGTCAGGAGCTAAACGCCAAAACAGAAACTTCGTATAGACGTCTTGTTTCTTATTGGTGATGTCATGTAACATCAGAACATGTACTACATGTTATTTTGTAAAGTTTGTAAAAATTATAGGTCAGCAAAACTGTCCTTTGATGCGCACGGAGACCCTGAGAAATGCCCGCCAATACCGGCAAGAAACTCTTCGTCGGCCCCCGGTTCCGGCGGATCCGGCAGCAATTGGGGCTGTCGCAGACCCAGATCGCCGAGGGGCTCGGGATCTCGCCGAGCTACGTCAACCTGATCGAGCGCAACCAGCGTCCGGTGACGGCGCAGATCCTGCTGCGGCTGGCCGAGACCTACGACCTCGATTTGCGCGACCTCGCCACCGCCGACGAGGACCGCTTCTTTGCCGAGCTCAACGAGATCTTCTCCGATCCGCTGTTCCGCCAGATCGACGTTCCCAAGCAGGAGCTGCGCGACCTCGCCGAGCTCTGCCCCGGCGTCACCCATGCGCTGCAGCGGCTCTACGCCGCCTATACCGAGGCCCGGCAGGGCGAGACGCTCGCCGCCGCCCAGATGGCCGACCGCGACGTCGGCACCCGCTATGAGGCCAATCCGGTCGAGCGCGTGCGCGAGCTGATCGAGGCCAACCGCAACTACTTTCCGGAGCTCGAGCAGGCCGCGGAGACTCTTCGCGACGAGTTGAACGTCCCGGCCGAGGGGCTCTATGCAGCGCTCGCGGCGCGGCTGCGCGAAAAGCATTCGATCCAGACCCGCGTCATGCCTGTCGACGTGATGCGTGAGACGCTCCGGCGGTTCGATCGTCATCGCCGCCAGCTGCTGATCTCCGAGCTGGTCGATCCGCCCGGCCGCGCCTTCCAGCTTGCCTTCCAGCTTGGCTTGGGTGAATGCGCGCAAGCCCTGGAAACCATCATC
The DNA here is from genome assembly GCF_023006445.1 of Bradyrhizobium sp. SHOUNA76. Taxonomy (NCBI): domain Bacteria; kingdom Pseudomonadati; phylum Pseudomonadota; class Alphaproteobacteria; order Hyphomicrobiales; family Nitrobacteraceae; genus Bradyrhizobium; species Bradyrhizobium sp. SHOUNA76. Next base: position 811 of record NZ_JALBHA010000555.1, on the reverse strand, counting down.
GGCCGCGCCGGCCCGCTCGACGATGCTCCGCGCCGTCTGTTCCGCATCACGCTCGGCAACTATTTCGCTGCTGCCGTGATGATGCCCTACCCGGCGTTCCTGGCCGCGGCCGAAGCCCTGAATTACGACATCCACGTGCTGGCGCAGCGCTTCAATTCCGGCTTCGAGCAGGTCTGCCACCGCCTCACCACCCTGCAGCGGCCGAACGCGCGCGGCATTCCGTTCTTCCTCTTGCGCGTCGACAATGCCGGCAACGTCTCCAAGCGCTTCTCCTCCGGCACCTTCCCGTTCTCGAAGTTCGGCGGCACCTGTCCGCTGTGGAACGTGCACTCGACCTTCGACACGCCGGATCGCCTGCTCAAGCAGGTGATCGAGCTGTCCGACGGCACGCGTTATTTCTCGATCGCGCAGATGGTGCGCCGCCCCGTCGCGCCGCACCCGCTGCCGCAACCGCGCTTCGCCATCGGCCTCGGCTGCGAGATCCGTCACGCCGCGCGCCTGACCTATGCCGCCGGCATGGACCTCGAGAAAACCGAGGGCACGCCGATCGGCGTCAATTGCCGCCTGTGCGAGCGCGAAAACTGTGCCCAGCGCGCCGAGCCGCCGATCACGCGCACGCTGATCCTGGACGAGACGACACGGCGGATGTCGAGTTTCGCGTTCTCGAATGCGCGGGAGTTGTGAGGATATTCAGCTCTCGTGTCCCGGACGCGCTGCGGCGCTCTTGCGCTGCTGCGCAGAGCCGGGACCCAGCGAGCCACGCATACCGCACCACGTGGGCCCCGGCTCTGCAGCGCACCGCCAAAGAGGC
>NZ_JALBHA010000554.1:0-3960 GCF_023006445.1 Bradyrhizobium sp. SHOUNA76 | reverse complement strand
AGCCGCGCGGCGGCCCGGCGCTGTCGGGCCATGCCAGCCACCAGATCGGCCTCGATGCCGACATCTGGCTGACGCCGATGCCGGACCGCCGCCTCTCGCGCGAGGAGCGCGAGGACATGTCGGCGGTGATGATGGTGCGCCCCGACCGGCTCGACATCGATCCAAAAGTGTTCACGCCTGGCCATGTGTTGGTGCTGCGCGATGCGGCGCGGGAGCCGGGGGTGCAGCGCATCTTCGTCAATGCCGCGATCAAGAAGGCGCTGTGCCGCGAGGCCAAGGGCGACCGCGCGTGGCTGTCGAAGATCCGTCCCTGGTGGGGCCACGATTACCACTTCCACATCCGCATGCATTGCCCGGCTGGCGCCGGGGAATGCGAGGGTCAGCCGTCACAATCCGAGGACGAAGGCTGCAAACCCGCCGATCTCTCCTATTGGTTCTCCGACGCGGTGCTGCACCCCAAGCCGCCGCCGGAGCCGCCAAAACCGAAGCCGCCGATGACGCTGGCGCAGATGCCCGCGGCCTGCAAGGCGGTGCTGCACGCGGCGGATGCGAAGCCGTAGCGCGCGGATGGGCGTGCTGTCGCCTCATCCACCGCCGTCGTCCCTGCGAAAGCATTGCGAAAGCAGGGCCCCATAGCCACAGGGAGAAGTTTGGCGTGAAAGGTCCAAATCTTCGTCTCCTCCCTGTGGCCATGGACCCCGGATCTGCGCTCCGCTTCGCTGCGCTTGTCCGGGATGACGAACTCGTTGGTTGGTTCGCATCACCCCAATGCGCTAGGATCGTCCCGCCGCCGTGCCGTAAGACCGCGGCATTCCGGGATGCGCATCCCGTCGTTCAACAAGCCTGACCGCAAGCCTCGCCTCCTTCGCGTGGCCAACGATGGGATTTCACATGCGCATACTCGCCTTCCTCGCTGCGCTCTCGTTCGGTGCGACCTCCGCTTTCGCGGCCGAAGAGCCCAGCGGCTGCGACAAGTTCAAATGGCCGATCGAGCGGGAGCGCGCCGTGCTCACGGCTCCGGACCGCACCAAGCTCGCATCGGGAAGCGAGCAGGCGGCCGTGCCGTCATCCGCCATCACGCTGGGGCTGGTTGCCCCGAGTGAAGCAAAGCTGCCCACGCCGCCGGAGCGCGCGCCGAAGGACGGCACCTTTGCCGGCTTCACAGGCATCAAGACCACCAGGGCCGGGCTCTACACGATCAGCCTGTCCGCCGGCGCCTGGATTGACGTGGTCCAGGATGGACATGTCCTCAAGCCCGTGGCCTTCAGCGGCGCGACCGATTGCGACGGCATCCGCAAGACCGTGAAATACGAGCTGTCGGACAAGCCTTTTGTGCTCCAGGTCAGCGGCGCCAAGGACAATTCGCTGTCGATCGCGATCCTGCCGGCGCAATAGGCCAACGGTCGCCTTTGACCTGGGGCCTCGGCCTGCTATGTTTGCACCGCGATGTCCCCGCCGGCCGTAAGCCGTCGCAAGGGGCCGTGGAACAGCGCTTCCGCCCGTCGCAACTCACCCACCCAACGCCAGACTTGCGCGTGCGTTTTGCGCACGCGGACTCGCACGGAGCGCTCCCCATGTTACGCATTTCAGGACTTGTCACCGCCTTCGTCGTCCTCGCAAGCGCGAGCCTTTCGCCTGCTGCTGCCGAGGACAAGACCATCATCGTGTTTGCCGCGGCGTCGATGAAGAACGCGCTCGACGAGGTCGACGCTGCCTACACCGCCAAGACCGGCGTCAAGTTCTCGGTCAGCTATGCCGCCAGCTCGGTGCTGGCGAGGCAGATCGAGCAGGGCGCGCCGGCCGACGTGTTCGTCTCGGCCGACACCGACTGGATGGACTACGCGACAGCCAAGAAGACCATCAACGAGCCTTCCAGAGTCAATCTGCTCGGCAACAGCATCGTGCTGATCGCGCCGAAGGATTCCAAGGTCGACGACGTCGCGATCGCACAAGGTTTTGACCTCGCCAAGCTTGCCGGCGACGGCAGGATTGCGACCGGGGACGTCAAGTCGGTGCCGGTGGGCAAATATGCCAAGGCGGCACTCGAAAAGCTCGGGGCATGGCAGGCCGCCGAGCCGAAATTCGCCATGGCCGAGAGCGTGCGCGCGGCGCTGACGCTGGTGGCGCGCGGCGAGGCCAATCTGGGCATCGTCTATTCCACCGACGCCAAGGTCGAGCCCGGCGTCAAGATCGTCGGCACCTTCCCGGCGGATTCGCATCCCGCGATCATCTATCCCGTCGCAGCGACCACGACCGCGAAGGGCGAGGCCAACGGCTATCTCGCCTTCCTGCGCTCCTCGGCCGCCAAGACCATCTTGGAAAAATACGGCTTCAGGTTCCTGATCAGCCCCACGACGTGATATCTCCGGCTTGATGTCCGCGATTTCTCCCGCCGAATGGACCGCGATCCTGCTCTCGCTCAGGGTCGCGATCATCGCAACGCTGGTGGCGACGCCATTCGGCATCGCGCTGGCGTGGCTGCTGGCGCGGCGTGATTTCTGGGGCAAGTCGGTGCTCGATGCGCTCGTGCATCTGCCGCTGGTGCTGCCGCCTGTCGTCACCGGCTATCTGCTGTTGTTGACGTTCGGCCGGCGCGGCCTCGTCGGCGGCTTCCTCGCCGACCATCTCGGCATCGTCTTCGCGTTCCGCTGGACCGGCGCGGCGCTTGCTTGCGGCTTGATGTCGTTCCCGCTGCTGGTGCGGCCGATGCGGCTGTCGATCGAGGCGATCGACCGCCGGCTCGAGCAGGCGGCCGAAACGCTCGGCGCCGCCCCCTGGAAAGTGTTCTTCACGGTGACGCTGCCGCTGGCGCTGCCCGGCGTACTCGCCGGCATGGTGCTCGGCTTTGCCAAGGCGATCGGCGAGTTCGGCGCCACCATCACCTTCGTCTCCAACATTCCCGGCGAGACCCAGACGATTTCCTCCGCGATCTACTCGTTGATCCAGACGCCGGACGGCGACGCCGCCGCGGGCCGGCTCGTGATCGTCTCGATCGTGCTCGCGCTGGGCGCGCTGATCGCGGCCGAATGGTTCGCCCGCCGCGCCACCGCGCGATTGCACGGGAACTGATCATGCTGCGGGTCGACATCGAAAAGCAGCTCGGCGAGTTCTCGCTGTCCGCGAACTTCACCGGCGAAGGCCGCGTCATCGGCCTGTTCGGCGCCTCCGGCGCCGGCAAGACGTCGCTGGTCAACATGATCGCAGGGCTGTTGCGGCCCGACCGCGGCACCATCGTGATCGACGGCGAGACCGTCGACGACACCGTGGCCGGCCTCCATATCCCGACCTGGCGCCGCCGCATCGGTTATGTCTTTCAGGACGCACGGCTGTTTCCGCATCTCGACGTCGCGCAGAATCTCGACTACGGCCGGCAGATGAACCGCCTGGCGCCCGATCCTGCCCAGCACAAGCGCGTCATCGACCTCCTCGATATCGGCGCCCTGCAGGGCCGCCGTCCCGGAAAGCTCTCCGGCGGTGAGCGCCAGCGCGTCGCGCTCGGCCGCGCCCTGCTGTCGAAGCCGCGCCTCTTGCTGCTCGACGAGCCGCTCGGCGCGCTCGACGAAGGCCGCAAGCTCGAGATCCTGCCCTATCTGGTGCGACTGCGCGACGAGGCCAATGTGCCGATGGTCTATGTCAGCCACGACGCCGCCGAGCTGCGCCAGCTCGCGACGCAGATCGTGATGCTGAAGCAGGGCCGGGTGACGAGCTTTGGCGGGGTGAAGGTGCTGGCGTAGCAACTCCGTCGTCGTCCTTGCGATGGCTTTCGTAGGGTGGGCAAAGGCGCCCTTGCGCCGTGCCCACCAACTCTCTCGATCGCAAAAAATGCGTGGGCACGCTTCGCTTTGCCCACCCTACGGCAGCGTCAAACCCCGGCCACCGACGTCCATACCTCCGCAAGCTTGCGCCGCAGCGCCTGCGCGCGGGTCAGCGGCGCGGGCGTCTCGTCCTCTTCGGGCAGGC
>NZ_JALBHA010000553.1:0-3969 GCF_023006445.1 Bradyrhizobium sp. SHOUNA76 | reverse complement strand
GGGGCCCTCATGGTGCTTCACGCGCACCCCGGCGGCCTCCAGCGCCCGCGCATAAGCCGCGCCTTCATCGCGCAGGGGATCGAACCAGGCGGTGGTCAGGATTGCGGGTGCGACACCCGCGAGAGATGCCGCGCGCAGCGGCGAGACGCGCCAGTCCGCAGCGTGGCTGGGATCGGCGAGATAATGGCCGCAAAACCATTCCATCGTGGCACGCGTCAGGAAGTAGCCCTCGGCATTCTCGTCACGCGAGGGATAGCGCGCGTTCTCGCGCGCATCGGCATAGCCGCCGAGGACGTCGGTCACGGGATAGACCAGCAGTTGTGCGGCGAGCTTGATGCCGGCATCGCGGCAGGCAATCGCCGTGGTCGCAGCAAGATTGCCGCCGGCGCTGTCGCCGGCAACGCCGAGGCGTTTTACGTCGCCGCCAAATTCCGCGACGCGGTTGAAGATGTCATTCACCGCAGCGAAGGCGTCGTCGAAGGCGCCGGGGAAGCGCGTTTCAGGCGGGCGTCGATAATCGACGGAGACGACGACCGCGCCGGTCTCGATCGCGAGGTTGCGCCCCTGCCGGTCGTGGGTTTCGAGGTCGCCGGCCACCCAGCCGCCGCCATGGAAGAACACCACGGTCGGCGCGGGCGTGGTGCCGACGCGGTAGACACGTGCGTCGAGCGGGCCGGCGCCGCCTTTCACCTTGATGTCCTGGACGCTATCGACAGGCGGTGGCGGGATGGCGGCGCGCGAAGCAGCTAGTTGGCGCAAGGAATCGCGGGCGCTCTGTGGCGTCATGACCGTGGGATCGCGCATCGGCATGAGCGGAATGATCTGGGCGATGAAGGGGTCAAGTGGCGCGGCCATAGCGGCTCCTCCAGGGTTCTTGGTCTTGCTTGCGGGGTAGCATAGATTTTGCCCGCCGCATCGGCAACGGGCAGTGTGCCGCAACGCCGGACGAGCGGGCAGGGAGGTTCACGAGTGGAATTCGAAACGCTGGTCCAGTCGCGCCGCAGCGTGCGTGGCTTCAAGAACGAGCCGGTGCCGCGCGCGGTGATCGAGGCGATCATCGAGAGCGCCAAACGCGCGCCATCGTCGATGAACACCCAGCCCTGGCATGTCCACGTGCTGACCGGCACGCCGCTCGAAGAGGTGCGCCGCCGCAACATGGAGGAGATGGTCGGCGGGGCCAAGGTCAAGCGCGACATCATCAGTCATGGCGAGTACCAGGGCGTGCACCGCACGCGGCAGGTCGACGTCGCCAAGAAACTGTTCGGCGCGATGGGGATCGCGCGCGACGACAAGCCGATGCGGCAGGATTGGGTGTTGCGTGGCTTCCGCCAGTTCGACGCGCCGGTCTCGCTGGTCTTGACCTACGACCGCGCACTCGATCCCGGCGCGGTCTGCCATTTCGATCTCGGGGCGCTCTGCTACGGCATCGTGCTCGCAGCGTGGGATCGCGGCCTCGGCTCTGTCATCAACGGGCAGGGCATCATGCGCTCCGACATCGTGCGTGAGGTCGCGAAGATTCCGGAGGACGAGGTCATCATGACCTGCGTCGCGATGGGCTACCCCGACGACGGCTTTGCTGCCAACGCCGTTCGCTCGGACCGCGAGCACAATGGAGAGTTCGTGCGTTACGTGGGTTTTGCCGATTAGCAGGACGAAGAGGAGATTATTCTCTGGCGGAAATTTTTGGTGTGGACTCCTTGCTGCCACTTGCAATCTCGAAGGGGCGGGAGGAACAATATGCAGACTGTGAGGTTTGTTGCTGGCGCGAGGGAATTGACATGCGGCGGCTGGCTAGCCTGGTTCGACGGTTATTCGGTCCGCGAATGCGGCACCCGATCGATGATGATCCAAGTCTTCCTTTCACACCCGAAGAGTTCGGCCGGCTGATTCGCAGCGGCAGACGCGAGGACATGAGGCTGCTGGCGGAAGGGCTGGCCTGCCGCTCCATTCCGCGCCGCGCCAGATATCGCGCTACGCATTAGGCCGCGTTCGAGACGGGTCTGCCGCGCTCACCGCGTGAGCGCGACCTGCTTGAATGAGTCGACCAGCGCCTTTTCCAGCTTCGTCTTCATCCCGCAAGGAACGTTGTAGGCCTCCCCGCGCGGCATGGTCGGCTTGTAATGCCGATGCTCGATCAGCGCCGCGAAAATGTCCGAGATCGTCAGAATCCGCACGATGTCGCCAATGCTCTCGCCGCAGAGCGCATCGGGATAGCCGCTCCCGTCGAGGTACTCGTGATGATGGCGAACGGCGTCGAGAATCTCCGACGAGATCCCGTCATGCCCCTTGAGAAATTCGTAGCCGGCGGCGAGTCGCTCGCCTGCAACGGTGAATTTATCCTGGAGGGTATTGGCGTGGCCGCACACGCGCTCAAGCTTTAAGATTTTGAAACGTCAGCGGCGGGCTTGCACGGCTGCGCAGCGTGGTTCGGGAGGTGCTGACGGAGGCGTCCGACCCGGTCGAGGCACCGGAGCTTGCATTGAAGGGCGCGGCGATGAAGGACTCTCTGCTCGGAGACGTTGACGATGCCTTCGAAAGCGTCGTCTTGTCCCGCTGGAACCTGCGGCCCAACGACGAGCGAAGTTTCAGAATGTTCCAGGACATCCACGCGCTGCTCGCTTAGGACCTCTCGCAGCCGATCTACGGCGAGGAGATCGCGCAAGCTCGGACTGTCCAGTTCGGCGAGACGCCGTCGCGAACGCTCGACCGCGGACGCGGGCGATAGCTCGACAAATCGAGGGCGGCGAACGCCGGTTTCGTGCTACCGTCCGGCTATGAGCAATCGCATTCTCGTCCTCTACGGTTCCTATCGTTCCGACCGCATGGGCATCCGCCTTGCGAATTTCGTCATCAATCGGCTGCGCGGCCGCGGCGAGGACGTCGAGTTCATCGACGCCAAGGCGATCGGCCTGCCGATGCTCGACCGCATGTACAAGGAATATCCCAAAGGCTCGGCGCCCGAGGCGCTGGAGAAGCTGGCCGAACAGATCCGCGGCGCCGACGGCTTCGTCTTCGTCACCGGCGAATACAATTGGGGCATCCAGCCCGGCCTGAAGAATCTCACCGATCACTTCCTCGAAGAGTGGTTCTGGCGCCCGGCGGCAATCGTGAGCTATTCGGCTGGTCGGCTCTCGGGCGCGCGCGCCGCCACCGCCTGGCATGGCACGCTGTCGGAGATGGGGATGGTGGTGGTCTCGAGCACCATCGGCGTCGGCCCGATCGCGCAGACCCTGTCCGAGGACGGCGAGCCGATCGGCGAGGGCGGCAAGGCACTGGAGCGCTCGTTCCCGCGCTTTGCGGATGATCTCCAATGGTGGATTGAGGCCGGGAAGGCCCAGCGGGCGCGGAAAGCGCCGCCGTATTGACGGTCCCGTAGCCCGGATGGAGCGCAGCGCAATCCGGGGCGGTGCCGATGACGTCAGAAATCCCGGATTTCGCTGCGCTCCATCCGGGCTACGAAGCTGCTCTTACGCCGCCCTGACCTCGCCGAGGAAGCGGTCGAACTGTCCGGCGAGATCGCGCGACTGGGTCGAGAGCTGCTCGGCGGCGACCTGCACTTCCCTGGCGGCGGCTCCCGTATCGTCGGCAGCACGCTGCACGCCGGAGATGTTGGTGTTGACCTCCTGGGTGCCGCGGGCGGCCTCCTGGACGCTGCGGGCGATCTCCTTGGTGGCCGAGCCCTGTTCCTCGATCGCCGCGGCAATCGCGGTGCCGATCTGGTCGATCTCGCCGATGACGTCGGCGACGTTGCGGATCGCGGCCACGGTCTCGTCGCTGGCGGTCTGGATCGCCGTGATCTGCTCGGAGATTTCGGTGGTGGCCTTGGCGGTCTGGCCCGCCAGCGACTTCACTTCGGAAGCAACCACGGCAAAGCCGCGGCCGGCATCGCCGGCGCGGGCGGCCTCGATGGTCGCGTTCAGCGCGAGCAGGTTGGTCTGCTCGGCGATGCTCTGGATCAGCGTGACGACG
>NZ_JALBHA010000552.1:0-3976 GCF_023006445.1 Bradyrhizobium sp. SHOUNA76 | reverse complement strand
CGCCGAGTTGCCCGGCCTTGCGACGGAATGCCGTCGTCGTCTGCGCCGGATTGGCCGCACCATCACGGCGCGAGACGACGCCGCCGGGACAGGTTTCGGCGACCGCCGGCACGAGGCGCCGCAGTTCAGTCGCGTCGATCAGCTCTTCATGGGTGAAGCCGAGCGCATTGAGTTCGGCCACGCGCGTACGGCAGACGGCGAGCTCCTCTTCGTTCTCGGCGACCAGCACCTGGCCGTGGCTCTCGAAGCTGCAATCGTCGTCGAGAAGATCCGAGATCTTTTCCCAGATCTCCATCGAACGGATCGAGAGCGGGATCTCGGGGATGTGCCGCGCGAGTTGGCGCACGCCGCCGGCATTGACGCCCGAAGCGTGGCGGCCGGCATAGTCCTTCTCGATCAGCACCGGCTTCAGGCCGGCAAGGCATAGATGCAGCGCAGTCGAGCATCCGTGGATGCCGCCGCCGACGACGATCGCATCCACGTTTTGGGTCATCCGCGCACCACCGCCTTGATGTCGGCTTCGGTCTTCGGGACGGCGGCGAGCTCGGCGAGCGTGATCGGCTTCACCGGCGCGCGCAGACGGTAATAACCGATCTCCTGCGCCGTCTTCCCGCGCGCCTGCGCCATCAGCTCGGTGACGGTGAGGCCGCAGAGCCGGCCCTGGCACGGCCCCATGCCGGTGCGGCGATAGGCCTTGAGCTGGTTCGGTCCAGTCGCGCCGATCGCGACCGCGTCGAGAATGTCTTTCGCGGTGACCTCCTCGCAGCGACAGACGATGGTGTCGCCCGAGGGAATGCGAAATTGCGGTGAAGGGCGAAACAACGTGTCGAGGAAGACGCGACCACGTTCAGCCTTGGCGAGATCGGAGCGAAGCGTTGCCATCGGTGCGAGCTTCGCCGCAGCCGCCGGCGCCAATACTTCCACAGCCGCGCGTGCCGCGATGCGGCCACGCACCACGGCGGCGTTCGCACCGCCAATGCCGGCGCCGTCGCCTGCGATGGCGATGCCGGGAACGGTCGAATTGCCGCTCGCATCGAGCACGGGCGACCAGCACAGCTGCAGATCGTCCCAGCGATGCTCGACGCCTGCCGCCATCGCCAGATTGACATTGGGTACGACGCCCTGATGCAGCAGCAGCAAGTCGGCAGGAACGGCCTCGCGCTTGCCGCCCGCGGCATAGCTGACGTTCGCGAGTTGGCCGTCACCGGATGCCGAGAGTTCGGTGACGCCGGAGACGACCCGCACCTTCGCCTTCACCTCGCGCATCATTGCAAGGCCCTTGGCGAAATAGGGCGAAGTCAGGAAGGCGAAGGCATGCGGGAGCGCCGCGAAGTAATTGCCGCGCTCGGTGGTGTCGAGGATGCGGTCGATGCGGCCGCCGAGGCGAAGGATTTGCGCGGCGAGCAGCCAGAGCAGCGGCCCCTGCCCTGCGATGACCGTGCGTCCGTCGGGCACGAGCGCCGACGATTTCAGCATGGTCTGCGCCGCGCCTGCGGTCATCACGCCCGGCAGCGTCCAACCCGGAATCGGAAACGGCCGCTCCAGCGCGCCGGTCGCAAGGATCACGCGCTTCGCCTTGACGAAGGCGGACGCACCGCCGATCGAGACCGCGATGTCGAGATTGCGGTCGAGGCTCCAGACGGTGGCACGATGAATGACCTCCGCGTTGCCTGCGCGCAGCGCCTGCACGAGATCCGCACCGACCCAATAGTCCGCGCCAAGCTGATTGCGGTCAGTCACCGGCGTCGAGGAGATCGCGCGAAACACCTGGCCGCCAGGGCCGACATTCTCGTCGAGCAGCAATGTGGACAGGCCGGCTTCGGCGGATGTCGCGGCGGCGGCGAGGCCGGCCGGTCCGGCGCCGATCACCACGACGTCATAGGCTTCGCGCTTGGGAGCCACAGTCATCTTCCGATCTCCCGCTTGCCCTTCTGGATCTCGATTTGCATGCCCTCGGCGACCGGCACGAGGCAGCCCTGGCGGTTGCCGACGCCGTCGATGGTGACGAGGCAGTCGAAGCACACGCCCATCATGCAGTAAGGCAAACGCGATGCACCGCTCACCGCTGTGGAACGGCGTGCATCGCAGCTAGAGGCCAGCAGCGCCGCGGAAACGGTGTCGCCCTGGCGCGCCGCGACGGCAACGCCGTCGACGAAGATCTGCACGGGTGGCCGTTTGTCCTGTTCGGATCGTCTAAACATCTTGCCTTCCTCAATATCTCTAGTAGCCGCTGTCGTTCGCGGCGCCCGCACCGCCGAAGCGGCTCGCCGAGAACGCGCCGACAAGCTCCGGCTCGAGCGCGCCTTCTGCCACCATGCGCGCGATCTCGAAGGCATGGTTGGAGGCGAGCGTCACGCCGGAATGACAGCAGGCGACGAAGGCGCCGGGATGCGTCTCCGACTGGTCGTAGATCGGAAAGCCGTCCTGCGGCATCACGCGGATCCCGGCCCAGCTCCTGACCACGTTGAGCCGCGACAGATGCGGGAACATGCGTTGGGCGCGATCGGTCATGACCGCGCTGATCGAATGCTTCAGCGCGCGGTCGTCGAGCTCGTCCTCCTTGCTGTCGCCGATCATCACCGTGCCCTCGTCGGTCTGGCGGATCGTGGTCAGCGGATGCGGCAGGAACGGCATGGTGCGCTCGGTCACCACGATCTGGCCACGGGTCGGCCCCATCGGCGCGTAAAGGCCAACCATCGGTGCCAGCGTCTGGTTGGCGTTACCCGCGGCGAGCACGACCTTGGCGGCGCGCAACTCGCCTTTCGGCGTGGCCAGGCGGAATTCGCCGCCGCTCTTGCTGATCGCCGAGACCGGCCGTTCCGGAAGATAGTCGATGCCGAACGCCTTGAAGCCGGTGTGGAAGGCGCGGAATGTGCGCAGCGAATTGACGTGACCGTCGAGCGGGCAATAGCTGCCGCCGGACACTTCCGGCCCGATCAGCGGCAGCGACTTCTTCACTTCGGATGCGGAGAGCATCTCCATCTTGTAGTCGGCTGCGCCAACCTGATTGTGCATGCGCTTGACCAGCTCGGCACGCTGGCCGAATTCGTCCTCGCCGAGCGTGAGATGGAAGCCGCCATTCTGCTGAAGCGAGACGTCGAGACCGGTCTGCTGCTTCAGTTCGGAGGCAAGCCGGCCCCAGGCCTTCGACGCCTGCACGGTCCAGACCGTATAGGCCGGCATGCCGAGCCCCTTGCTCTGCACCCACACCAGCGCAAAGTTCGCGCGCGAGGCGCGCTTGGTGATGTCGCCTTCGTCGAGCACGGCCACGCGCTTACCCAGCCGGCCGAGGCCCCAGGCAATGGCGGAGCCGAGCAGTCCGCCGCCGACGACAGCGACGTCGTAGTCTGACTTTTGTTTGGACGCGTTTTCTTCACGCGAACCGGCGTCCACTTCGCTCGAAAACGCTTTAGACATAAGTTCTCCTATCGTCCGGTATCGCCCTTGCCGGCGAGCACGCGGTCGAGCCCGTAGAAGCGGTCGAGCAGGATGAGGGCGGTCATGGTGATCGCGATCACGCAGGCCGAGACCGACGTCACCAGCGGATCGATGTTGTCCTGGATATAAAGGAACATGCGCACCGGCAACGTCTCGGTGCCGGGTGCCGCAAGGAAGACGGTCATGGTGAGATCGTCGAAGGACTGGATGAAGGCGAGCGCCCAGCCGCTGATGACGCCGGGCAGGATCAGCGGCAGCGTCACCCGGCGGAACAGCGTCCAGCCGTCAGCGCCGAGCGAAACCGCAGCCATCTCGACGGTGCGATCCATGCCGGTCGCTGCCGCCAGCGTCAGCCGCAGCGCGAACGGAAACACGATGATGACATGCGCGATGATCAGCGCGGCAAAACTGCCGCCGAGGCCGGCCGAGGTGAAGAAGCGCAGAAAGGCGATGCCGAGCACGACATGCGGGATCATCAGCGGCGACAGGAACAGCGCCGCCAGCGCGTCACGGCCGCGGAAACGATGGCGCGCGATCG
>NZ_JALBHA010000551.1:0-3979 GCF_023006445.1 Bradyrhizobium sp. SHOUNA76 | reverse complement strand
GGGGCGGCGGGCGGCAGCAGAGGCCGCGCTCTCACCGAACGTCGCCTTGGCGATCTCGCCGATGCCGGCGAGCGAGCCGAGCATGCTCGTGGCCTCCATCGGCAGCATGATGATCTTCTGGTTCGGCGCCTCCGCGAACTGGCCGAACGCCTTGATATATTTGTCGGCGATGAAATAGTTCAACGCGGCGACGTCGCCCTTGGAAATGGCTTCGCTCACCATCTGCGTGGCTTTCGCCTCCGCCTCGGCCGAACGCTCGCGCGCCTCGGCGTCGCGGAACGCGGCTTCCTTGCGGCCCTCCGCCTGCAGGATCTGGCCCTGCTTGGCGCCCTCGGCGCGCAGGATCTCCGACTGGCGCTGGCCTTCGGCGGCGAGGATGTCGGCGCGCTTGACGCGCTCGGCCTTCATCTGACGGCCCATAGCTTCGACGAGATCGGCCGGCGGCACGATATCCTTGATCTCGATGCGGTTGACCTTCAACCCCCAGGGCGAGACCGCGGCATCCACGACGCGGAGCAGGCGCTCGTTGATCTCGTCGCGATGCGACAGCACCTGGTCGAGATCCATCGCACCCATTACCGAACGGATGTTGGTCATGGTCAGCACGGTGATGGCCTGCGTCAGGTTGGAGACCTCGTAGCTCGCCTTGGCAGCGTCGAACACCTGGTAGAAGGCGACGCCGTCCACCGTCACGGTGGCATTGTCCTTGGTGATGACTTCCTGCTCGGGAATGTCGATCACCTGCTCCATCATGTTGATCTTGCGTCCAACGCGATCGAAATAGGGCACGATCAGATTGAGCCCGGGGCTGAGCGTCTGGGTGTATTTGCCGAACCGCTCGATGGTCCAGTCATAGCCCTGCGGCACCGTCTTCACACCGGCCACCAGCGTGACGATGACGAGCAACACCAGAACAATCGCGAAAATGTCGAAACCGCTCATATATCCTCCAAGGCAGGAAAAAGACCCTTCCCGCGCTGTCATTGGTCGGGATCACAACCCTACCGGTTCAGCGGTCGCAAGTAACGTCGGTACCGGCGCAATTCTGGACAAGACGGATGGAGAGGGAGCGGTCTCGATATGTATTTGCGGAAGGCCCTTGAAAGCGCGCAGGCTCAGACCTAGCGACAAACTTAACACATCCGGCCATGGGTCCCGCTGCGGACGGCATCATTCGATGACATCGTTCGCGATTGCGAGCAGGCCCGCGGGAAGCGTGACGCCAAGCGCCTTGGCCGTCTTCAGGTTGATCGTCAGCTCGAACCTGGTCGGATTCTGGACCGGCAGATCGGCCGCCAGCGCGCCCCTGAGGATGCGGTCGATGTAGGAGGCGGCGCGGCGCAGCTGCTCGGCGCTGTCGGTGCTGTAGGACATCAGCCCGCCTTCCTCGACGAAGGTCCGGCTCCAGAACACCGCCGGCAAGCGAGCCTCGCCGATCGTCGCCAGCAGTTGCGCGCGATTGGCCATGGTGAAGAAATCAGGCAGGACCAAGAAGCCGCCGTCCTTGCGCGTAGCCAGTGCCGCGATCGAGCCGGCGTCGTTCACGGGCGCAGGCTCGACGGCCACGTGGGGCGTCTGCGCGGCGTCCTCGACCGTGCGCAGCATCAGGGGCGCGAACGGCGCGGTCTCGGGATTGTAGACGACGAACACGCGGCGAACGGGCGGCGCCACCTGCGTCAGCATCTCCAGCCATTTGCCGGCGAGCGGGCCGTCGTAATCGGTGAAACCGGTGACGTTGCCGCCGGGATGCGCGAGGTTTTCGACAAAGCCCTGGCTGACGGGATCGGTGACGACGGCGAACACAATCGGGATCGTCGTGGTGCGGCGGCGCAACTCCTCGACCGAGGGCGTGCCGATTGCGAGCAGAATGTCGGGCTTGAGCGCGATCAACTCGTCTGCGAGCTGCGCGATGCGCGCGCGGTCGCCGCCACCGCTGCGCCAGTCGATCTTGAGGTTGTCGCGCTCCTTCCAGCCGTGGCCGGCAAGCGCCTCGACCAGGACCATGCTGCGCGTCTGTCCGATCGCATCATCGGCAGCGGTGACAGAGAGTACGCCGAGCCGCCGCGTCGCGTTCGGCTGCTGCGCCAGCGCCGAGGCCGGCAGCGCCGCGATCATCCCAAGAAGCGCCAGGCACCGGCGGCGGTTCATGGGGCGCTCATCAGATCCAGCCCTGAAGCTCGCGCAGCACCAGGGTGCGGATCACGTCCATGCCCGGCTCGCTGTCGTTGAGGCAGGGGATCGCGGAAAACTGCTCGCCGCCATTGTGCTTGAAGATCTCGGCGTTCTCCTGCGCGATCTCCTCCAGCGTCTCCAGGCAGTCGGCGGCAAAGCCCGGCGTCACCACCGCGATGCGACGCAGGCCTTCCTTCGCGAGCCGCTCCATGGTCTTGTCGGTGTAGGGCTGGAGCCACTCGGCATTGCCGAAGCGCGACTGGAAGGTCAGCAGCAGCTTTGTCTCGTCCATGCCGAGCCGGCGCCGCAGTGCCTCGGTGGTGGCGATGCAGTGCTGCTGATAGGGATCGCCGTTGTCGACGTAGGATTTCGGCATGCCGTGGAAGGATGCCACGATCAGCTCAGGCTTGAACGGCAGGCTCGCCAGATGGGTCTCGATCGAGGTCGCGAGCGCCTCGATATAGGCCGCGTCCTCGTAATAAGGCGGCGTCACCCGCAACGTCGGCTGGTTGCGCAAACGGGCCAGCACGCGGAACACCTCGTCGCAGACGGTCGCCGAGGTCGAGGCGGAATATTGCGGATAGAGCGGGACCGCCAGGATGCGCTCGCAGCCTTTCGCAATCAGCGCATCGATGCCCGACTTGATGGAAGGATTGCCGTAGCGCATCGCCCAGTCCACGACGACGTGGCTGCGATCGGACAGTGCGGCGGCGAGCTTGTCGGCTTGCGACCGCGTGATGGTCTTCAGCGGCGACTCGTTCTTCTCGGTGTTCCAGATCTTCTGGTAGTCCAGCGCCTTGGTACGGGGACGGCTGCGCAGGATGATCCCGTTCAGCACGGCTTTCCAGATCAGCCCCTGGTCCTCGATGACGCGGGCGTCCGAGAGAAATTCCTTGAGATAGACCCGCACGCCCGGCGCATCGGCCGTATCCGGTGTTCCGAGATTGATCAGGAGCACGCCAACGCGCGGCAAGGCGGTTTGGGCGGCCGGTCTCGCGGCCTCGATGGGGACGACACTGGTCATGGCCCTGTGGGTCGCGCGTTGGTCCGAACTTGTCAAGGTGAGCCCGGCATCGCTAGGGTCGCACCCAGGCGGGAGGGGCTCATGACACTCGCGGAATGGTGCGTCTTTGGAGCGCTGCTGCTCTATCTGTCTACGATCGCCTCGGTCAAATGGATCAGGTTTCGCCGCTTCGACAATTCCCGGCCGCGCGACCCCGCCTTCTACGAGGACGCGCTCTCGCAGCGCGCGCTCGGCGCGCACCAGAACGGCATCGAGACGTTCCCGTTCTTCGCCTTCGCGGTGCTGCTTGCCGAATACAGGGATTCGCCGCAGCGGCTGATCGACGAGCTCGCGGCGTTGTTCCTGATCGTCCGGATCGCCTATGTGCTGACCTATCTCGGCAACCGCCCAACACTGCGCTCGATCCTCTGGACCGTCGGCTTTGCGATCAATCTCGGGATCTTCTTCATGCCGGCATTGAAGCGGTTTCTGCCGGTGTGAGGCGGCACGCATCCCTTCGACCCGTCATCCTGAGGTGCTCGCCTTGCGTGGCAAGGCGAGCACCTCAGGGCGACGGTTAGAGATAGACGCTGCTCGGAATCGAGCCGCGCTGCGTCCGGGGCACGGGTGCGGCTAAAAACACGTCGTCCGTTCGGCGGCGATGTAGCCGAATAACAGACCTGCGCCGAACAGCAGCACGACGCCCGCGGCCGCAAACTCAATGCCGCGCATGAACAGCGCACCGCCGCCATCGCGCCCGGCGCTGAGGCGGGCGGCGATGTCCTTGGCGGAGACGGCGACGAC
>NZ_JALBHA010000550.1:0-3991 GCF_023006445.1 Bradyrhizobium sp. SHOUNA76 | reverse complement strand
CACCGCGCCGATCAGCGGCATGGTGATGGAGCCGCCGGCATCGATGGCGTAGCTGTTGGTGAGACCTTCCTGGCCGTAGACCACGACGCGGAGCTTGTCGCCGGCATCGAGATGGTAGGAGGCGTCATAGCGTCCCGGCGCCGCCATCGGCGCGGCGTAGCCGACCGGCATTGGTGCAGGCGAAGAGGCGAAGGAGTTCCGCAGCGCTCCGATGGCGCCGCCGCCATCGGCGACGACAACCGGCTGCGGCGCGCTGTAGGGCTGGCCATAGGCCATGGAGTCGAGATCGGCGCGCGGCTGCATCACCGCGACAGGGCCGGCGGTCTGCATGCAGCCGCCTAGGGTCAGCGCGGCGGACGCTGCCAAAGACGCCAAGTTCGACCATCGAAACGCGCGTGCAACCGGCACCGGACCTATCCCTCGAAACGAGACGGCTCCAGTGATGCACTAGTTATGGTTAATAAAACGTTGAGCTGGCGTTTTACCCTCCCCTGGAGGGCAGGGGAGCACATTCCGGCGCCTTACACTTCCGCGCTCACACCGACGCCGATCGGGCAGGACACGCCGGTGCCGCCAAGGCCGCAATAGCCGCCGGGATTCTTCGCCAGATATTGCTGATGGTAGTCCTCGGCGAAATAGAATTCGCCTGATGGCGCGATCTCGGTGGTGATGGCACCGAGGCCTTTGGCTGCGAGTGCCTTCTGATAAAGCGCCTTCGACTCGTCAGCCGCTTTCTTCTGCGCATCGGAACAAGTGTAGATCGCGCTTCGGTACTGCGTGCCGACGTCGTTGCCCTGACGCATGCCCTGCGTCGGGTTGTGGCTCTCCCAGAACGTCTTCAACAGCCTCGCGTAGGAGATCTTGTTCGGATCGAACACGACCAGCACCACTTCGGTGTGGCCGGTGCGCCCCGAACAGGTCTCTTCATAGGTCGGGTTCGGCGTGTGGCCGCCGGCATAGCCGACGGCGGTGGTGTAAATGCCATCACCGAGCTCCCAGAACTTGCGCTCGGCACCCCAGAAGCAGCCGAGCCCGAACACGGCCTGCTCGAGGCCGGCGGGATAAGGCGGCTTGAGCTTGCTGCGGTTGACGAAATGGGTGGTCGCGGTCGGAATGGCTTGCGCACGGCCCGGCAGCGCCTCAGTTGCGCTCGGCAATGCGGTGGTCTTGCGCATGAACAGCATGATTGGATCTCCGCAAACGAGCTGTCCGTCGCCCGAGCCAGATGCTCACGCGGCGTGCTCGCGATCAGGTGGGAATATAGGGCTCTACGTGAGCGTAGGCAGCGTTGTTACGCCGCGCGCCTCGCAGCGCTCAATCCCGGCGGGAATTGAAAGCTCAATCCCGGCGGGAATTGAACATCAATCCCGGCGGGATTGGAGGTCAATCCCGGGAATAGCCGATCAGCGGTTTCCGCGGCCGGAACAGGATCATCAGCAAGATGCCGAGAATGCCGAGGACGGCAAAGACCGGCTGATCCAGCAGCAGGCGGATCACCGAGGTCCAGAGCCAGGGCGCCTTGGCCTCGACCCAGGTGCGGAAGGCCGATTGGCTGGCCTGATTGATGTCGTTCCAGAACTGGCCGAACCGGGTGAACCGCAGGGTCTGGTCGGCCACCCAGCGGGCGCCGTCGTAGACCATGAAGATGAACCCGCCGGCGAGCAGCAACAGCCCAATCAGTCGGAAAAAGCCGCGGATCATGCCCCACCTTATATGGTCGTCCGATCGGAGGACCCGACAAAACGCCGCCTGCCAATAGCCGGGAGACGGCAGAAATTCAACCTCTTCAGGGCGTTACCGTGCTCCCTGGGGCGCCCCGGGGCCGCTTTTCCAGCCCGGAAAGCGTTGACGGTGCGCAAGACCCTCTCTATAAGGGCGCCAACTGGCGGCGGGCGCAATCCTGCCGCCGCTGTTCTTTGAGCAGTTGCAGGCTCCTCGAGCTAAAGGCTCTATGAGGCCTCATGTTCCGGGGACAGCCCAGCAACCGAACACCCTAAATCCGAGCGTCGATTACGCGGTCAAGCAAGCCGGCGCTACCCGACCAAGACGCGACCGGTACCCGCAAAGGATATTGAGACCATGGCCAATACCACTTCCGCCAAGAAAGCGACGCGCAAGATCGCCCGCCGCACCGCCGTCAACAAGTCGCGCCGCACCCAGATGCGCGGTGCCGTGCGGACCGTCGAAGAAGCCATCGCGACCGGCGATCGCGCCGCTGCCGCGAAGGCGCTGGCGAATGCCGAGCCCGCCCTGATGCGTGCCGCCCAGCGCAACATCATTCACAAGAACAACGCCAGCCGCAAAGTCTCGCGGCTCACCGCGCAGATCGCCAAGCTCGCCAAGTAAGCGGGCCAGGTAAGTTCGCCAGGTAACGGCGGACCATCGGTCGACTGATCGATCGAATATCGCACGCGTCAAACAGCCCGGCATCGCGCCGGGCTTTTTTGTTGCCTGTCATACGCACGCAGTCACGCCGCAGCCGATCTTCGATTGGAAGGTTTGCGCCGCCCGCGCTATGCTTCGCTCCGTAGTTCTACCTGCCGATGTTTTGCAACAGCGGAAACTTTCACCGCGTTGCAAAAAACCCCTGTGCTGCGCGCTCGAATTGAATCCGCGGGCGACGAAAGTTCTACACACCGTAGATTCACAGGAACGCACATCGGGTGGGAGTTACCCTGTGAAATGAGACTCAAAAAACGATGTCTCGCTAATCACTTATCGACATAGTGATCGCAAGCGTTTGGAAAATTCACCCGCGCGTCGGGTGCGTGACGAATTTGTTAAAAAATTTTGGCGGTGGCGGAGAATTGTCACATGAGGCGCGGCATTTTCGATTCTGTGCACGAATCCAAAAACTTGGTCCGAAGCCTGTGCACAAGTCGCTATGGCGTTAACCGACGTCAAGTTTTTTTGGTGGCTCAAGTGTGAATCAATTCGTTGCGAGTCTTTCCGCTTAGTGTATTCCTTAAGTCGTCAGCGGCGCCCACGATCTTCAGACCAGCGCGGTTTAGGAAACGGGGCGAGCGTGCAAATCGGCGGCGGTGCGCACGTAGGCGACGCTTCAACAAGCGATGTCGGTTCACAACCCATAGCAATATGGGAATGGTAGCTCTTTGTCTGAATGTCTCCAAGCGGGATCTTCCCGCCTCGTGCCAAGCGCATATGAGAGACATCGCGAAGCTACCCCGGTACGCAAGGCGGCGAAGTCGAGCGGACGACCAGTACACGGGCAGGCATCCGCGCAGGAGTACGGCGCGGCTGTCGTCAAGACACGCAGGACCTTGTCGCGAGCAATCACGGCAAGACGGGGAGGTATCATGTCTTACGGACTCA
Source organism: Bradyrhizobium sp. SHOUNA76 (assembly GCF_023006445.1). Lineage (NCBI taxonomy): Bacteria > Pseudomonadati > Pseudomonadota > Alphaproteobacteria > Hyphomicrobiales > Nitrobacteraceae > Bradyrhizobium > Bradyrhizobium sp. SHOUNA76. Next base: position 658 of record NZ_JALBHA010000550.1, on the reverse strand, counting down.
ACGCGGTATTGCAGCACGTTTCCCATTCCAACGATGCCGTTCTCGATCCGTCAGATCTCCAGCCTCCCGCGTGTGACGAAGCGCCGAGTACGCGCTGACCTCGCGAACCCTCCATCTCTGACATCGCTGATCTGACGCGGCGTTCCCGCCGGACGGTCGAGCCATGCCTGACGATGGACTCGCTTTGAGGTCGCGCCATTCCAAGGGCCCTGCTGAGGGGTCCTGCAGGAACACCTGCATGGCGCTCACAACGCAACTATATCTCTCAAGAGAAGTTTTCTGACGATGACAATGGAACAGGATCGCTGGTCACGCGTGAAGGGTCGGCTGCGCTCGAGCGTTGGCGAGGACGTTTACACGAGCTGGTTTGCACGCATGGATCTGGAAGGCGTGCAGGACGAGAGCGTGCGGCTCTCGGTGCCGACCCGCTTCCTGAAGAGCTGGATTCAGGCCCATTATGCCGAGCGCGTGCTGTCGTGCTGGCAGGCCGAGATGCCGGAAGTGCATCGCATCGACCTCACGGTGCGTTCGGCCGTGCGTCCGGTGATGCAACCAAAGGAAGCCCCGGCGCCTGTCGAGATGCGACGCACCCCCACGCCGGAGCTGCGCTCGACCGCGACCGCGCCGGTCTCGGCCAATCACGACGCGCTCGGCGGCT
>NZ_JALBHA010000054.1:0-22133 GCF_023006445.1 Bradyrhizobium sp. SHOUNA76 | reverse complement strand
GGCCCAGCACGCCGTCGAACTTGGTCGCGTCCAGCGGCTCGCCGATCACGCCGGTCGAGGCCAGGAAGATCTCGCCCTCGCTGCATCCGACCGCCTTGGCCGCGATCTTGGCGGTCAGCGCGGTGGAGGCGCGGCCGGTCTTGCCGGTGAAGGCATTGGCGTTGCCGGAATTGACGACGAGGGCGCGTGCCTTGCCGCCCTTCAGCTTGGCGCGGCACCATTCCACGGGGGCGGAGGGGCATTTTGACTTGGTGAAGACGCCGGCGACCGCAGTGCCCTTGTCCATCACCGCCAGCAGCACGTCCGTGCGGTTCTTGTAGCGGATGCCGGCCTCGGCCGTCGCGAGACGGATGCCCGCGATGGTGGGCATGTCGGGAACAGTTTTCGGGGCGAGAGGAGAGACGGAAGAGGACATCGCGGGGCGCCTTGGTGGGGTCTGGATATGCAGATGCCCGGCACGGGGGCCGGGCATCACGACACGTTAGATACTCTTGGCGTCAGCGAAGTGACAGCGAATTCTTACTCTTCGCGGTCTTACTTCTTAGCAGGCGGCGCCATCTTGCTGTCAGACGGCTTGGCTGCGTCCGCCGGCTTGGCATCCGACTTGGCATCCGCCGCCGGCTGGTCCAGCCGCTCGACCTTGGCTTCGGCGCGCAGCTTGGCGACGTAGTCGGCCTGGGCCTTGCGGGTGACGTACTGCTCGATCTGGGCCTTGACCTGCTCGAAGTCCGGCGCCTTGCGGTTGCGCTTTTCCTCGACCTTGATGATGTGCCAGCCGAACTGCGACTTCACGGGGTCGGAGATCTTGCCGGGCTCCATCGCGAAGGCGACGGTCGAGAATTCCGGCACCATCTGCTCCTTGGTGAAGAAGCCGAGGTCGCCGCCGTCGGCCGAGCCCGGATCCTTGGACTTCTTCTTGGCGAGTTCGGCGAAATCGGCGCCCTTGTCGAGCTCGGCCTTCACCGCCTTGGCCTCGTCCTCGGTCTCGACCAGGATGTGGCGGGCGCGCACCTCCTGCTCGCCGGTGATCTGCTTGGAGGCCTCCTCATAGACCTTCTTCATGGCGTCGGGGGTGGTGGCGGCCTTGCCCTCGCCCGCGAGCAGGCTGTCCATCAGAAGCCGGTTGCGGGCGAATGCCAGGCGCTTCTTGAACTCCTCGCTGTCGGCAACCTTCTTGTCTTCGGCAGCCTTGCTGACGATTTTCATGTCGATCAGGAACGACAGGACGTTCTCGTCCTTGGTCGCCGGGTCCATCTGGGCGAGGCTCGCCCCGAGCTCCTCCTCGGCCATGGCGACGTCGCTCTTCTTGATTTCCGCGCCATTGACCTTCGCCAGCACCGGATCGTCGGCGGCCCGGAGCGGGCCCGCGAACGCCAGGGACAGCGCCAGAGCGAGGCTGCCAGCCAGGGCGGACGCACGGCGAAAACGCTGGCCGGTGGTTACCGGGAACGAGGTGGTCATGGAAAATCCTTATGTTGAAGCAGGGGGCTGCTCGAGCGGGGCGGACACTCGCCCAATTCAGGGGGCCTTGGCAACGCGAAAAGTCTGTCAAAATGATGAATTAGCCGCAATGCGCCCGCCGTTGACAAGGCCCTGACCGGGCCATATCTCTGCCCGGTCGCGACCATGGCGATGGCGTTTATTTTGCTGCGTTTTTGGCCGTTGAACCCAGACTTGTCCAATTCCCACCCATATGGCGGACGCCCCCCGCAGTCCGGGCCAACGGCGCCGTCAGGCGTCACGGTGAGTTGATAGGCAGGGGGGTGACAACTTCTTGGCTGCAACGCGGTTGAATCGCGAACACAGGAACTAGGCATGATCGGCGCGCTCGCCCGCAAGTTTTTCGGCTCCGCCAACGACCGGCGGGTGAAGGGATATCAGTCCCGCGTCAACGCGATCAACGCGCTGGAGGGAGAGGTTTCCAAGCTCTCCGACGAGGCGCTCAAGGCCCGCACCGTCGAGTTCAAGAAGCAGCTCGCCGAGGGCAAGACGCTCGACGACCTCCTCGTCCCCGCCTTCGCAACCGTGCGCGAGGCCGCCAAGCGCACGCTCGGCCAGCGCCATTTCGACGTCCAGCTGATCGGCGGCATGGTGCTTCATGAGGGCGACATCGCCGAGATGAAGACCGGCGAAGGCAAGACGCTGGTCGCGACGCTGGCGGTCTATCTCAACGCGCTCGCCGGCAAGGGCGTCCACGTCGTCACCGTCAACGACTACCTCGCCCGCCGCGATTCCGGCTGGATGGGCGAGATCTACGGCTTCCTCGGCATGACCACCGGCGTGATCGTGCACGGTCTCGACGACGCCGAGCGCAAGGCCGCCTATGCCTGCGACATCACCTATGGCACCAACAACGAATACGGCTTCGACTATCTGCGCGACAACATGAAGTATCGGCTCGAGGACATGGTCCAGCGGCCGCACTTCTTCGCCATCGTCGACGAGGTCGACTCCATCCTGATCGACGAAGCGCGCACGCCGCTGATCATCTCCGGTCCGCTCGACGACCGTTCAGACTTCTACAACACCATCGACGGCTTCCTGCCCAAGCTCGACAAGACCGACTACGAGGTCGACGAGAAGCAGCGTACGGTGACGCTGACCGAAGCCGGCATGGAGAAGATCGAGACCCTGCTGCGCGATGCCGGCCAGCTCAAGGGCGAGTCGCTCTACGACGTCGAGAACGTCTCCGTCGTGCACCACATCAACCAGGCGCTGCGCGCCCACACGCTGTTCACGCGCGACAAGGACTACATCGTCCGCGACGACGAGGTCGTCATCATCGACGAGTTCACCGGACGCATGATGCAGGGCCGCCGCTATTCCGAGGGTCTGCACCAGGCGCTGGAAGCCAAGGAGCATGTGCAGGTTCAGCCGGAGAACCAGACTCTGGCCTCGATCACCTTCCAGAACTATTTCCGGATGTATGAAAAGCTCGCCGGCATGACCGGCACGGCGTTGACCGAAGCCGACGAACTCTTCGACATCTACAAGCTCGAGGTCGTGGAAATCCCGACCAACGTGCCGATCGGCCGCCTCGACGAGGACGACGAGGTCTATCGCACCCACAAGGAAAAATACACGGCCATCCTCGCCGAGATCGAGCGGGCCAATTCGCGGCTGCAGCCGGTGCTGGTCGGCACGGCGTCGATCGAGAAGTCGGAAGTGCTGGCCGAGTTTCTGAAGCAGAACGGCTACAAGCAGATCGATTTCGGCAAGGATAACGCGCTCGACAAGCTTTACGCTGCCGCCCGCGCCGGCAAGCCGGCGAAGCTGTTCGCTGTGCTGAATGCGCGCTTCCACGAGCAGGAAGCCTATATTGTCGCGGAAGCCGGCGTGCCCGGCGCGATCACGATCGCGACCAACATGGCCGGCCGCGGTACCGACATCAAGCTCGGCGGCTCGCTCGAGATGCGCATCCCGAAGGAGACGGCGGGCATCGAAGACGAGGCCGAGAAGGCCAGGAAGATCGAGCAGATCAAGGCCGACGTCGAGCGCTTCCGCGACATCGTGCTGAAGGCCGAAGAGATCGTCGAGATCGAGCCGGCGAAGGGCAACAAGCCCGCCAAAACCGTGACGAAGCCCGGCGGCCTCTACATCATGGGCTCCGAGCGCCACGAATCCCGCCGTATCGACAACCAGCTGCGCGGCCGTTCCGGCCGTCAGGGCGACCCCGGCCGCTCGAAATTCTTCCTGTCGCTGGAAGACGATCTGATGCGCATCTTCGGCTCGGACCGCCTCGACAGCATGCTGCAGCGTCTCGGCCTGCAAGAGGGCGAGGCCATCATCCATCCCTGGATCAACAAGGCCCTGGAGAAGGCGCAGCAGAAGGTCGAGGCGCGCAACTTCGACATCCGCAAGAACCTCCTCAAGTTCGACAACGTCCAGAACGACCAGCGCAAGGTGATCTTCGACCAGCGCGTCGACCTGATGAAGGACGAGAGCGTCGCCGAGACCGTCACCGACATGCGCCACGCCTTCATCGACGACCTCGTCGCCAAGCACGTGCCCGAGCATGCCTATGCCGAGCAGTGGGACGTTGCGGGTCTGAAGGACGAACTGAAGCGCGTGCTCGATCTCGATCTGCCGGTCGACGACTGGGCCAAGGAAGAGGGCATCGCCGACGAGGAGTTGCTGAACCGTATCGAGACCAGGGCCGACGAGCACATGGCGGCCAAGGTCGCGCAATGGGGTCCCGACGTGATGCGTTACGTCGAGAAGACCATTTTGCTCCAGACCCTCGACCATCTCTGGCGCGAGCATCTGATCATGCTCGACCATTTGCGCCAGGTCATCGGCCTACGCGGTTACGGCCAGCGCGATCCGCTCCAGGAGTACAAGACCGAAGCCTTCAACCTCTTCCAGGAGATGAGCGCTCATCTGCGCGAGGCCGTCACGGCGCAGCTGATGCGCGTCGAGATCGTCCCGCCGGAGCAGGAAGCGCCCGTCCTGCCGCCGATGGAGGCGCACAAGTTCGACCCGAACACCGGCGAGGACGAGATGGCGCTCGCCAGCGTCACGCTCGGCGCTCAGGCCTCCGACGCCGCGCTGCGCGATCCCAAGAATCCCGCCAGCTGGGGCAAGGTCGGCCGCAACGAGGACTGTCCGTGCGGCTCAGGCAAGAAGTACAAGCACTGCCATGGAAGGTATGCTTGACGCAGCCTATCGGGGCGCGGCGCCGGTCTACTTGAAAGCCTTTTCGCACAGCGCCTTGTCCTTCCCGCTCCCGTTCTTCCAGCGAATGCACGCCATGGCTTCGTCCGGAGCGTACTTGCTGATGCTCATTCTGATATGGGAGGGTTTTCCTTCGCCATAATAGGCTGTGCCGGACACGTCGACGGACGCATCGGCAATGAACCAGTGCCGCTTGAAGCCGTCGTCGGTACCTTGTTCTTCGATCTTCGAAAAGCAGCCTCGCGCGGCGTTGAGAAGCTTGTCGACCCTTTCCTCCAGCTGCTTTCTGCTGGTGCGTTCGTAGTTCCACGTACAGCTATAGTCCGGCCGCATTCGGAGCTGGATATCCGGCTCCCGCTCGTTCCCGATCATGACCTCGCAGTCCGGTGAAGCAGAAAGGCTATCGAAAGCAAGCCTGCTGGATGCAGAGAACGAGTCGGTCTGCAGATGGCTGCTGAACATGTTGTCGGGCTTCCTGGGGCCGATGATCGGCTTGAACCCGTTGGCGGCCAGCGCGCTGATCGATTTGACCTGCTTGCAGAACGGGCTGTCTGCCGCCGAGGCGTCCGCCTGCTTCACGGTGGGGCTGGGCTTTTCCTCATTCGCCAACTTGTAGGCTTTGATCTCGTCGAGCTGCCGGACCGTTTGCGCGTAATAGGCCGGATCGACCTTGCCGCATTTTTTCGCCACCCATTCCTGCCGTTGCTTGACCTGCTCCAGCCTCCAGGAGGACACCTTATTCCGCTGGCATCCGTTCTCGATCAGCTGCTTTTCCTCGCTGACGCCAATCTTGTAGTATTTCAACTCGGCCTCTTCCTTCAGGCAACTGAGCGTTAGGTCCCAGTTCGACCTCTCCTCGAAGTATTTTTCAGGACCCCAGCCGCGCAACATCCGCGCATAGAGCTCTTCCAGCTTGGGGTTCTTGAGGTCTTCGATCGCAGCCCGCTCGCGGGCGACCAGGTTCTCCGCAAGCTTCGACTGCTTATCAAGCTCACGCTCGATAGTGTCGCATTTGGGCTGCGCGTAGCATGCTGCTGGAACGAGCAGCGCGCATGCGAAGGGGATCAAGGACCTGGTCGCGAAGGCCGCAAGGTTGGCGAGCACGTCAAACTCCCGACGTTGATGTGGATCGGCTTTGTCGGCAACATGCAAGCGGGTCACGTTGTGGATGGCGGCTCGGTCGACGCCGTGCGCACTTTTCCGGATCATGCGCTAGCGCCCACATCGCTCGATGCTGGCTCGCCAGTCCGGCGCGTCGATCCTCGGAAGCTGGTAGCTCGCGGTCTTGCTCGAAATCGTCAGCGGCGAGGCGCCTTCGATCAGGTCGAGCAGATGCTTCTCCACCCGCTTCCAGCGCTTTCCGAACAGGTCGGGATCCTGCCGCGAGAAGCCCAAATCCCATTGCACGAAATTGGTCAGATCGTCGTCCCCCGACAGCTCCTCGAACTCGCCGACGAGCTTCATCGTCCTGCGGCCGTCCCCGATCATCAGCGTGGCCTTGCCGGCGCGTCCTGCCTTGTCCGGATACTTTGCATGCAGGCCGAAGGCGCGGCCGCATCCGAGAACGAACGTCAGCTTGCCGTCTTCCGAGTAGCTCAGGGAGGGAAGCTGCCGGTTGTCGAATTCGAGTTTCCACGATCCTGCCGCAGCAGGAGCGGGGCCGGCAACGAGGCAAAGGACGATCGTCAGGACAAGGTTTCGCAAGACGACGATCTCCTAAAAGCGGCTCAACACCAGCGGGTCACTTGCACAATTCACGGAGCTGATTTCGCTTTTCGACGAGATCGGCGCGCTGTGGGTCGTTCCACTTTAGCTTAATGATCGTGAAGTTGATGTCCTCGACCCGCTCACAATTCTCCTTGGACGGCTTGGCGCCCGAAACTTTCGGCTTGGGATCGGGACGAGGCGCCCGCTCTGGCGTCTTGGCGTCGGCCGCGCGAACCATCGCGATGGCACGTCTTGCCTTTGCCTCTCCTGCGGGGTCACCGGCCTTGCGGTATTGCTCTGCCGCCTTGATGAAATTGTCCTCCGCGACCTGCAGCTCCCGCTTCCGGTTCGCATAGTGAAATCTCTGGCCGAATTCAGCGCCGCCTCGCTTGCGCCGTAAAGTGTATGCGCGTAGTTGGCGGCGGCCCGCTTCTCGCCGTCAACCGCGCTGGGCGGGGTTGCGGGGGGCTTGGGGGCAGCAGGCGGCGGCGCCGCAGACGGCGTCCGGTCGATGCCGAGAATGTCGGCGGTGACGTTCGCCGCCGTTCCGAGATCACGCGAGTGAGCGCTTGCGGGCGCGGACCCGATGCGGGTCGCGACCGCCGCGCCGCCATTGGTCGACATCGACTTGCCGTCCGGCGCAAGCGTGTAATCCCATGTTCCCAGGCTATTGGTGTAGGTCAGGACGTTGCCGGAGCAGGTCCAGGTGCCCTGCGTGCAAGCAGGGTGCTCGCTGCACAGGGCCCGGCCGTCGGCCATGATCGAGCCCCTGTTGCCGCTGCCCGAATGCCGCCACTCCCCGATGAACTTGCCGGCACAGCTCGATGGTGGAGCGGCTCCGGCCGGCGGGATGGACGTCAGCACCAATGTACCGGCGATCAGAAATCTCATATTGGTCCCCAACCTTGAAATCAGGTTGCCACGACGGCATCAAATGGGTCGAGTGGCCTATACGGATGCCGCACCGCGGCAGCGGAATGAGCTTGCGAGAGGAGCCCCCATGCGCCGCCCCCGGACAATCAGCAGCTCCAGAGAATAAGCTCCAGAGAATATGGAGGCAAATTTGATGACGAAAGCCGCCCCGGCGCAAAAGCGATCCTGGTTCACAGATTTCACGCCGCGATTCCTTCCGGCAAGCCTGGGCACAATGCTGGCTTTGCTGCTTGGTGGCGGCGTCGTCCATGCGGGCTGCCCGAACGACTACCACAGGCTGGACGACCGCGCCGAGCAGGCGACGGACGCCTTCAACCGCGCCGATGCATCAAGCCGCTGCGTGACAGCGCGAGGGCTCGTCAAGGTCGAGCAGATGCTGTTAGGTTTCGTCGAGCAGCATCAGGTTCAGTGCGTGCTGGATCCGGAGTTCGTCGAGGTTCAGCAGCGACGTTTGCGGAAGGCCGAGGCTGCTCGAAACCAGGCTTGCAGCCGGTAGGCCGCCGTCAAGTCCGGCCCGAGCAAGCGCCGGCCGAGCCGGAATGGCGTTGCACCGCGCGGGCCTATTTCAAAAATCCTCCTCCGTTTCAGCTGGCTCGAGCGCCTGTGCGATCGTGAAGCGGCCGCTGTCCCCCGCTTCGATCTTGCCGCGATGGAAGGCCACGATGTCCGCGAAAGGGTATCCGAGATCCTCGGCGGTCAGTTCTGATGCCAATGCCTCGGCAGCTTCCCAGCGTTGCGCTCGCCGAAGCACGTCGAGCAGCAGCAAGCGCGTGTCGATCGATTTGATCGGGCGTCCTTCCAGATGCGCGGCCGCGTGCAGCCGCAACGTGAGCGCTTCGGACGACTGAGCTTTGTCGTCATCCGCGACCCAGGCGGCGCAGAGCGTGTTCAGGAACGCGGATCTCCTGTCGCCGTAATAGGCGTCCTGCGCCGCGCGAACCAGGAAGCGGCGCGAGGCCGGGTCGGCCAGAGGATCGAGGCACGCGGCCTGGAATTCCGGCGTATCGACGAAGCTGCGTGCCTTCGCGTCGCCCTTGTCGATGCTCGGCGCGACGTAGCCGCAAAAGGGACATTCCTGCAGCCAGTCCGCGACGGTGACGCGGAACATTCCCGGCGGGCGCTGATCGAGATCCGGTGAGCCCCAAGAGTTCGAGCCCATGAGCTCGCAATGCTCCGATCTCTTGCCGCAGCAATAGCATCTCCGAATTCGGTCCATGTAGCTCGTCATGTGAGATCTAGCGCGATGCGCTCCATCTTTTTCGCAGGTTGCGGCGAAACGTCTCCGACGCCTGAACGAGTTTTTCCAGCACGCCTTCGCCATAGAGTACGGACTTGTTGCCGGCGTAATCCATGATCTCGTGGCGAAAGATCGGCGACCTGGCGTCGAGGAAATTCTGCAGCAGTTCGAAGCCTCTCTCCAGCACGGGCTCCGTGGCATCCGATCCCGCATCCGCGTATCCCACGGCCAGCTCCGCGAGAATCCAGAGCAGGGCCGCCGCATCCTCGCCATAGGTCCGCTCGTATACCGAAAGCAGACGTTGCAACAGAGGCTCTGCCGCCCGGAATCGCCGGCAGTCCACAAAGGCGCGTATCATCTCTTCGAGGGCGACCTGCACTTCCAGGCTATCAGGTCCAAATCGCTTCTCCAGCATGCCGAGGCCACGCTTGAAAGCGGCGACGGCCTCATCGATGCTTTCCCGGCTGCTGCCAGATCTTTGCCGCGTGCCCGCATTGGCGAGGACAATCGCGGTGGCAAGGAGGCACCTCGCGACCTCCTCACTCCGCTTTCCGAAGATCTTCTGTTTGAGGCTGAGGCTGCGTTCGAGATCCGCTTTGGCATCAGCCCACTTCTTCAGGCGCGCGCTCGTCTCGGCGAGCAGGCCTACCGCGGCTGCCACCTCGGCGCTGTGCGCGCCATGGATCTTTTCCTTGATGGAAATGCTTCGCTCCAGAAGCACTCGGGCCTTCGCATATCCCCCGCTCGATGCGTAACCCATGCCGAGCGACTCGCATTCCTCGGCAACCTCTCGATTGTCTTTGCCATAGATTTCGGTCTTGATCGCCAGCCGCCGCAGCTGAAACGGCTCGATATGCTCGAAGTCGGCGCCACCTGCGTGACCGATCCACTTATCGAGGTCGGGTAGCACGGACCTTGGCCCATGCAGGCTTTCGACGATCGAGACGCAGCGTTCGAGAAAGGGGGCCGCATCCACGGGATCCTCATATTGGCAGATCACCCGGACCAGCGATCTCAGCGCCGTTGCCACCTCGTCGCTGACAGGCCCGAAGCGCTTTTCCAGTCCGGCAATGTGTTCAAGATGACGGGGGGCGTAGAAAGACGTCATGGCCGGCCTCAACCTCCGCCCCGATGAGGCGCCTTCGCCAACATGGACAATGCCGCGATCTCCTGGTTGCTGTGTCGCTCCAACATGGACGGCAAGCGCCAAAACGCAAGAGCCGATCGCCTCAACCGCAATTCGCGCTGCTGGCCGGTCTCGCGGCTGGATTGTGTCGCCAGGTAGGCGAGATGCCTCGATGATCGGGAGTTTCTTCGGCGGTCTTGCCACGGCCGGCACTTCGGCTTGACCCGCGTGGGGCCGCTCGCAATATGGCTACATCGGTGCCGCCAGCGCGCGCCACGTTGGAGGCGTGTTGATGCCGAAACTCAAGCGGATGCTCTTCATATTGAGTATCGTTCTTGCACCTGTTGCCGCTGCGGCATCCGATCGTGCGGATCTGCTTGCCGATCAGGCATGCTTCGATGCCATCTACCGTCTCGCAAGCGAGAACGGCATGAAGCCGACCTCATCATTGGGCGCAGCTCTTGTCAGAAGATGCAACGGGCATCCGCACCGATACGTGTGCGAAGCAGTGTCGAATGCGGTGGTGCAAGAATATGGCAGCAGCCCATTCACTTGCGGCTCCAACACGGCGGATTCAGTGCCGCTGATCCTGCCCCCTGCCGATTCAAACTCGCCGGACGCTGGGAAGCAAAAGAACTAGTTCTGGAGCAAGCTGCCCAGTCGCCCCTCTCAATTCGAGCTGTCGATCAGGCTCTCCAGCAGCCTCTTCAGCTCGCTCGTGGACTTGTCGCCGTAGCTCTCCAGGATGTGCTCCTCCTGGTCCACCGCCAGCGAGTTGAGCTTCCGGCTCAGCACCTTGCCGCGGTCGGAGATGAACATCAGGACCTTGCGGCGGTCGCCCGGATCCTGCACGCGGTAGACCAGCGTGTCCGAGACCATGCGGTCGATCATCTTGGTCAGCGTCGGATGGTTGAGCAGCACGGCGTCGGCAAGCTCGCCCATCGAATGGCCGTTGCCATCCGACAGCACCTTCAGGATGCGCCACTGTTCGACCGGCACGCCCTCCTTGCTCAACCGCAGCTCGAGCTGCCGGTTGATTTCCCGGTTGGCTTGCGCGAGCAGGTAAGCGAGGTGTTCGGTGATCGGGGTGTTTTCTTTCGACGGTTTTGCCACGGCTAAGACTTCGTCTTGACCCAAATGAGTGAATGTCTTGCAATCAATGCTGCATCTATATGCACTTCAATTGTTGAATATTCAATATTTTCAAAATAGGATCATTGCCCAACAAAAGGGCGGAAGCCGCGGCCGCCTGCCCAATGTGCTTTCAGGTCTGGTGTCAGACAGGAGTTGGCGTGCGCGCGACGGTGAACTTCCCGGCTCACGGCGGCCCGGCGTTGCCGCCGTCCTTGCTGTTCAGGAATCTGTCCTCCGCGGCGGCGGATGGTGCGTCGTCGCCGAGCGATCACGCGTCCTTCAGGCGGCGGGGCGCCAACAAGCTGCGTGTCGGCGGCTTCATCTGCTGCACAGGTTCGCCCGGGATCTGGGGACCCTGCGCGACCAATAGCGCGAAGCTCGCCGTCGCCGAGATCAACAAGCGCGGTGGTATCCTTGGCCGCGAGATCGAGCTTTCGGTCTACGACGCCGGCGGGCCTCTCGATGAGGTCCTGAACCGCGCCGAGCAGGCGATTGCGTTCGACGAGGTCGATCTGATCGTCGGCCTGCACACCAGCGCGGTCCGCGTCGGCTTGCGAGATGTCACCACGCGTCATCGTATCCCCTATATCTATACGCCGGTCTACGAAGGCGGCGAGCGGACGCCTGGCGTGATGGCGATCGGCGAGACGCCGCGCTGGCAGAGCCGCCCCTCGATCCACTGGCTCGCCGACGTCAAGAAGGCCAAGCGCTGGTACCTGATCGGCAGCGACTACGTCTGGCCCTGGCAATCGCACCGCGCGGTGAAGAACTATATCAAGGAGACCGGCGGCCACGTCGTCGGTGAGGAATTCGTTCCCCTCGGTGAGGACAATCACGAGCCGCATCTGGCGCGCATCCGCGCTGCGAAGCCCGACGTCGTGTTGATCTCACTGATCGGAACCGACAGCAGTACCTTCAATCGCGCCTTCGGCGAGTGTGGCCTCGGCGCCACCACGCTGCGGCTTGCCGGCGCGATGGACGACACCGTGCTGCTCGGCATCGGCGCCGACAACAGCGAGAACATGTTCTGCGCCTCGGGCTATTTCACCGGCACCGGCGCGCGCGCCAACGACGACTTCCAGAGCCGTTATCACGCGGTGTTCGGACCGAATGCGCCGCCGATCGGGTCGGTCGGACAGTCGAGCTACGAGGGCATGCGCTTCCTTGAGGCTGTCGCGAACAAGGCCGGCTCGTTGTCGATGGGTCCGATGCTCGTGGCCGGCCGCAACATCGTCTACAGCGGCGCCCGCGGTCCGGTCACAGTCCGCGATGGGCGCGCGCGGATGCCGATGCATCTCGCCGCGGCCGATGGCCTCGACTTCAAGCTGATCAAGCCGCTCTGACCTCGGCGCGGCGATCCGCTCGCGCCCCATCGCAAAATAATACTTGAAAAGGAAAATATTTCCGTTTTGAATGTTTGGGCAAGGCCGGTGGTGCGTGCGTCGCGCCAAGGCGGCCGCGTTCGAGGACCGTTCCAGGGAATCGTTTCGAGGATCGTTTCAAGAAACTTCAGGAGAGCGCCGTGACTGTTGTCCTTCCCACGCCAGCCCAACTTCGCAGCGTCGCCGAGCAGTGCGGCCTTTCGCTGACCGACGACGATGTCGCCTCGTTCCGCGGCCTGATGCAGGGCTCGATCGAGGCCTACAATCTCGTTGCCGCGATGCCGGACGAGGTGCCCGAGGTGAAATATCCGCGCACGCCGGGCTATCGGCCGTCGGCCGAGGAGAACCCGCGCAACGCCTGGTATCGCAAGTCGACCGTGAAAGGCGCGGCCAGCGGCAAGCTCAAGGGCAAGACCGTCGCGCTGAAGGACAACATCATGCTGGCCGGCGTGCCCATGACCAACGGCTCGTCGACGCTGGAAGGCTATGTGCCCGATTTCGACGCCACCATCGTCACGCGCATGCTGGATGCCGGCGCCGAGATCAAAGGCAAGGTGCATTGCGAGCACTTCTGCCTGTCCGGCGGCAGCCACACCGGCTCCTACGGGCCGGTGCACAATCCGCACAAGATGGGTTATTCGGCCGGCGGCTCGTCGTCGGGCTCGGGCGTCGTGGTCGCGCTCGGCGAGGTCGACATGGCGATCGGCGGCGATCAGGGCGGCTCGATCCGCATGCCGTCCTCGTTCTGCGGCATCTACGGCATGAAGCCGACCTGGGGACTCGTGCCCTATACCGGGATCATGCCGATCGAAATCTATGTCGACCATACCGGCCCGATGACTGCGACAGTCGCCGACAACGCGCTGCTGCTCGAAGTGCTCGCCGGCGACGACGGCTACGATCCCCGCATCAAGGCGCCCAAGGTCGAGGAGTACACCAAGGCGCTCGGCCAGGGCGTCAAGGGCATGAAGATCGGCATCGTCAAGGAAGGTTTTGAGCAACCGACCGCAGAAGCTGCCGTGAACGAAAGCGTGCGCGAAGCGGCCAAGCGTTTCAAGGACCTTGGCGCCAGTGTCGAGACCGTCTCGATCCCGATGCATCTGTTGGGCGGCGCGATCTGGACCCCGATCGGCACCGAAGGCCTGACCCAGACCATGATGTTCGGCGATGGCTACGGCCTGTCCCGCGGCGATCTCTATTCGACCTCGCTGATGGATTTCCATCGCGGCTGGCGCCGGCAAGCCGACTCGCTGTCCGAGACCACGAAATTGTTCATGATGCTCGGCACCTACATCAACAACAATTTCGGTCCGCGCTTCTACGGCAAGGCGCTCAACATCTCGCGGCGCCTGACCGCAGCCTACGACAAGGCCTTCAGCGACTACGATCTGCTGCTGATGCCGACCACGCCGATGAAATCGACAAAGCTGCCGGAGCCCAATGCCAGCCGCGAGGACTACGTCGCCCGAGCGCTCGAGATGATCTCCAACACGGCGCCGTTCGACATCACCCATCATCCCGCGATGTCGTTGCCCTGCGGCATGGTCGACGGTCTGCCCGTCGGCCTGATGCTGGTCGGCCGCATGTTCGAGGAAGCCACCATCTACCGCGCCGCCCATGCCTTCGAACAGATCGGTGACTGGAAGAAGATGTGAAAGAGGCATTGATACGGGCGGACGGAACAGCAACGCATGGCTAACGCGTTCGTCGCAGCGTTCGAGATCCTGAGCTTCGGCGCGATCATCGTCCTGATCGTGCTGGGGCTCGGGATCATCGCGAGCATGATGGGCATCTTCAACTTCGCGCAAGGCGAGTTCGTCCTGCTCGGGGCCTACGTCACCTATCTCGCCTATGCCAAGGGACTGCCGATCTGGGCCGGTATGGTCGCAGCGCCTTTCGTGGTCGGCGCGCTCGGCTTCGTGCTGGAGGCGCTGATCATCCGGAGATTCTACGCCGCGCCGATCGTCGCCATGCTCGGCACCTATGCGCTGGGTCTGATCATCCGTGAATCCGTGCGCGGCCTGATCGGCGGCTTCTATCTCACGGTGCCCGAGCCGATCGGCGGCTCGATCGACATCGGCGCCATGCACATCTCGGCCTGGCGCTTCACCATCATCGTGATCACGCTATTGGTGATGGGCGGCTGCTATCTGCTGCTGTCGCGGACCAGCTTCGGCTTGCGCATGCGCGCCACGCTGGAAAATCCGTCGCTGGCGCGCGCTTCAGGTATTTCCACGCCGCTGATGTACGGCGCCACCTTCGCGTTCGGTTCCGCGCTCGCCGGCCTTGCGGGTGCGCTGATCGTGCCGGTGTTCAGCCTCTATGCCGATCTCGGCCTGCGTTTCCTGATCCAGGGCTTTGTCGCGGTGATGGTCGGCGGCGTTGGCTCCTTCATCGGGCCGGTCGCAGGCGCCGGCGTCATCGGCACGCTCAGTGCTGCGCTGCCCTGGGTGATGGCGCCCGTCGTCGCCGACGTGCTCGTCTTCGTCCTTGCCATTGTCTTCATCAAATTCCGCCCGCAGGGCCTCATCGCTGGAAAAGGGGTTTAGTCACATGTTCGATCGCACTCAGCTCTCTCGCCGCCGTTTTCTGTCCAATTTCGCGTTTGCATCCGGTGCGGTCGCGACCGGGGTCGGAAGCTGGGTGATCCCGGCGCCCTGGGCCAATGCGGCCGAGGCCCCGATCAAGGTCGGCATCGCCACGGACCTCACCGGTCCGATCGCCTATGCCGGCAACGCCGACGCCAATGTCGCCAAGATGGTGATCAAGGAGATCAACGCCGCCGGCGGTCTGCTCGGCCGTCCGCTCGAGCTCTACATCGAGGACACCGCCTCCAACGAATCCGTCGCGGTCGGCAACGTCCGCAAGCTGATCCAGCGCGACAAGGTCGACATGGTGCTCGGCGGCATCACATCCTCGATGCGCAACGCGATCAAGGACCCGATCGTGGCGCGCGGCAAGACGCTGTACATCTATCCGCAGCTCTACGAGGGCAAAGAGTGCACGCCCTATCTGTTCTGCACCGGGCCGACGCCGGCGCAGCAATGCGACGAGTTCATCCCCTGGCTAATCAAGAACGGCGGCAAGAAGTTCGCGCTGCCAAGCGCCAATTACGTCTGGCCGCACACGCTCAACGTCTACGCCCGCAAGGTGATCGAGGCGAACGGCGGCGAGGTCGTGTTCGAGGAATATTACCCGCTCGACCAGGTCGACTTCTCCGCGACCGTCAACCGCATCGTCTCCAACAAGGTCGACGTCGTCTTCAACACCGTCATTCCGCCCGGCGTCGGCCCGTTCTTCAAGCAGCTCTATGAAGCCGGCTTCCTCAAGAACGGCGGGCGTCTCGCCTGCGTCTACTATGACGAGAACACGCTCAATATCAACCAGGCCGCGGAGATCGAGGGACTCGCGAGCTGCCTCGACTATTTCAAGGTGCTGACCAAGGAGAACCCGTTCGACGCCAAGATCCAGGCCGCCTACGAGAAGGATTTCCCGGGCAACTTCCTGTTCGCCGCCGGCAGCGCCGCCACCGGCACTTATCGCGGCCTGAAGCTGTGGGAAGCCGCGGTGAAGGAAGCAGGCAAGATCGATCGTGAGGCGGTCGCAGCAAGCCTCGACCACGCCAAGATCGCCGAAGGTCCCGGCGGACCTGCCGAGATGGTGCCGGGCAAGCGGCACTGCAAGATGAAGATGTACACCGCGGTCGCCAAGGCCGGGAACTACGAGATCGTCGCGCGCAGCGAGGGTCTGGTCGATCCCAAGGAATGCTGAGGCGGAATGCTGAAGTCGATGAGTGTGGTAAGAGAGGCCATCGCCGGCGACGAAGCGGACGACGGGATGGCTGAACGCGTGGCAGCGGGACAGGCCGGGGAACAAGTCAAGGCAGGACGTAAAGTCCTGCCGATCGTGGAGGGCGTCGTGCTTGTCGCGGCGCTGCTCGCGCCCCTGGTGCTGCAGGACTATCTCACGGTGTTCGCGACGCGCGTGATCATCCTGGCGCTGTTCGCGCTGTCGTTCGATCTGGTCTGGGGCTATGCCGGCATCATGAGCTTCGGCCAGGCCCTGTTCTTCGGCTCGGCGGGCTACGGCGTGGCGCTGCTCGCGCGCGACCTCGACATCACCAACATCCTCCTGGTGCTGCCGGCGGGCACCATCATCGGCCTCACCTTCGCACTGCTGCTCGGCGGCTTCCTGCTGCTGGGCAGGCATCCCTCCAGCGTGATCTTCGTCTCGCTGGGCACGCTCACGGGGTCCTACGCCGCCGATCGTCTCGCGCGCGGCTGGTACTATCTCGGCGGCCAGAACGGCATCCCCTCGATCGCGCCGATGTCGTTCAGTGGTTACGAGTTCACCGAAGGGCCGGCGTTCTATTATCTCGTGCTCGGCATTCTCGTCGTGGTCTACCTGCTCTGCCGCTTCCTGGTGCGCTCGCAATTCGGCCTCGCGCTCGCCGGCCTGCGCGAGAACGAGCAGCGCATCGCCTTCTTCGGCTACAAGGCGCAGCACCTGAAGGCGATCATCTTCACCATCGGCGGCGGCGTCGCCGGGCTTGCCGGCAGCCTCTACGCCTTTCACGAAGGTTTCGTCTGGCCCAACATGGTCGGCGTCGTGGTCTCGACGCAGGTGGTGCTCTACGTGCTGTTCGGCGGCTCCGGCACGCTGATCGGCGCCGTCATCGGTGCCGTCATCGTCGAGGGCGTCAGCTTCTGGCTGTCGGACAATTATCGCGACATCTGGCCGATCATTCTGGGCCTGTTGCTGCTGCTGGTGATCCTGTTCCGGCCGCTCGGCCTGATCAGCTTTGTGCTCGGCGAGCGTGAAAGGGTCGGCAGCTTCGGTGCCAAATCCAGGGGGAACGTCAAGGAGAAGCGCAATGCTCCTTGAAGCCGCCGGCATCAAGAAGATCTTCGGCAAGCTCACCGCGCTCGACGGCGCCGCACTCACGGTCGGCGAAAACGAGTTCCACGGCCTGATCGGCCCGAACGGCTCCGGCAAGAGCACGCTGATGAAGTGCATCGCCGGCGCCGAAGTGCCGACGCAGGGAAAAGTCTCCTTCGTCAACACCGACATCACCGCGTTCACGCCGACCGAGCGGGCGCGGGCCGGCATGAGCCTGAAATTCCAGATCACGTCCGTGCTGCCGTCGCTGACGCTGTACGACAACATCCTGCTCGCGCTGCAGGCGCAGTCTTCGCTGTTCGACCTCGTGTTCTCGCGCACGCGGGCCGCGCTGCACGACCAGGTCATGACCATGCTGAGGCAATTTCGCCTGGCCGATCGCGCGTTCGATGCGGCCGCCGCCCTGTCGCACGGCCAGCAGCAATGGCTGGAGATCGCAATGGCGCTCGCGGGCAAGCCGAAATTGCTTCTGCTGGACGAGCCGACCGGCGGCATGAGCCTGGAGGAGCGCCGCGTCACCGGCGAATTGCTCCAGCCAATCAAGCAGCATTGCTCGCTGGTCATCGTCGAGCACGACCTCGATTTCATTCGCGACATCTGCGACCGCCTCACCGTGCTCGACCAGGGCAAGGTGCTGGCGTCAGGCACCGTGTCCGAGATCCAGGCCAACCCATCCGTCCAGGAGATCTATCTGCGCCGTGCCTGAATTTTTGGACATCAAGCATCTCGACGCGGGCTATGGCAGAAGCCAGGTCCTGTTCGACGTCACCCTCGGCATTCCCTGGCGTGGCGGCGTCGCCGTGCTCGGGCGCAATGGCGCCGGCAAGACCACGCTGATGAAGACCATCGTCGGCGAGCTGCCGGCGTGGAAGGGCGAGGTCGCCTTCGACGGCCGCGACATCAGCCGCCGCGCCACCCAGGAGCGCGTGCGCGCCGGCATCGGCTACGTGCCGCAGGAGCATTCGGTGTTCGCGCGCCTGTCGGTGCGCGACAATCTCGCCGTCGGCTCGCTGGCGAGCAAGAAGGCCGACGCGGTCGACCAGGTGCTGACCATCTTCCCAAAACTCGGCCAGCGCCTCGACCAGCCCGCCGGCACGCTCTCCGGCGGCGAACGCAAGATGCTCGCGATCGGCCGCGCCCTGCTCGGCGATCCAAAACTGTTGCTGCTGGACGAGCCGACCGAAGGCGTCTGGATCGGCGTGATCGAGGAGATCACCGAGCGCCTGATCGAGCTCGCCAAGACAATCGCCGTCATCATCGTCGAGCAGCACCTCGACCTCGCATTGCGCGTCGCCGACTACGCTTATGTGCTCGACCGCGGCCGCGTCGCGCTGCAGGGTGAGGCGGGCGAGGTGAGGGGTAATCCGGAGCTGATGCGGTATCTGGCGCCGTAATTCCAGCTGTCGTAGCCCGCGTGAGCGAAGCGACATGCGGGATTCATTCTCGACATTCCCGGATATCGCTTCGCTCATCCGGGCTACGCGCTGCCTTCAAATCTGCCGCAGCGCGCATCATGCCAACCCCGTCATCCTGAGGCGCGAGTGGCGCGATGCGCAGCATCGTGCCGCGAGCCTCGAAGGATGAACGGCCGAGCTGCCAGCCGGGCCGTCGCCCATCGAGGGCCGCTGACGAAGCGGCCACCTCAGGGTGACGGTTGAACATGGTTGCATGGACTCGATCTCACGACAATTCGACGACGTTGGCGAGAAGTCCGGTCACTGCCCTGCGCTCTTCAATTGTCAAACAGCCGACGCAACATCGCGATCCCGCGGCGCCCAGCGCCCGGGTTTTGCTTCGCTCTCACGCCCCTTGAAATCGGAAGGGCGCAGGGAAGGGGAGACACAGGTGCAGCCCGATAACCGGCCTTCCCTGCGCAGTGGTTTGACGGCTTATGTCGTGCTCTCCCCGGGGAGCGATGCACTATTGCCCCCGTCGCCATGCAGATCGCTGATGCGCGCGCCCGGTCGGGTCGCCACATCACCGCAAGACTTGACGCACAGACCCCGGGCGTCAGGACCACACGATTTTGCCGTACGCAAGCCGCGCTGTCGTACCGCGCCCGCTGATCGCTCACGGGGAGACCCCGCCCTGCGATCGCGTCTGGCGCCAACGCCGCCCGCGTCCACCGCTACTCACCCCACGAACCGTGACGATCGCGACCCGCCCCTTCCGGCGAGATGAGATGGCGAGGGAGTATAGGGTGTGTCGGTCTTCGGGTAAAGAGAAAATATGTATTATCCGAAGAGGATCCGGGTGCGCGACGATGATGCGCTGTCTGTGATTGTCGAATTCGAGCTTCCAGGTTTTCCGAGGTCGCAAGCGAAGGAGCAGCAGGGAGAGTCAGGGCAAGAGCGGCGACCGTCATGGTCACGTCTTCCGCGGGCTCGGAACAATCTTGATGTGCCGTGCGATGGCCTTGATCAATTCCGGGTCCTCGACCGGGGCCGGCGGCGCCGGCTTTTCCGCGAGCGCCTGGCTGATCGTATATCGCTCGCCATCCCTGGCGGCGATCTTGTCGCGATGGAAGGACACGATCGCGGCAAACGGATATTCCAGCCCTTCGGCCGTCAATTCGACGACCAGCGCCTCGGCGGCCTCCCAGCTCGACGCCCGTCGCAGGACGTCGAGGAGGAGCAGGCGGGTATCGATCGAGGTGGTCCGAGGTCCCTCGAGATGACGCGCGGCCTGGAGGCGGAGTGCGGCCGCATCGGCCGGCCGGTTGCGGTCGTCGGTGACCCAGGCCGCCGACAGCGTGCTCAGGAATGCCAATCGCCGTTCTCCGTGATAGGCGTGCTCCGCGGCACGCACCAGGAAGCGTCGTGCTACCGGGTCGGGTGCAGGGTCGCGTGAAGCGACGCGGAATTCCTCGCTATCGAGAAACGCACGCGCCTTCGCGTCGCCTTTGTCGATGCTCGGCGCGACGTAGCCGCAATAGGGACATTCCTGCAGCCAGCTCCCGATGGTCCAGCGGTACATTTTCGGCGGCCGCTGGTCGAGGTCGGGTGAG
The DNA here is from genome assembly GCF_023006445.1 of Bradyrhizobium sp. SHOUNA76. Lineage (NCBI taxonomy): Bacteria > Pseudomonadati > Pseudomonadota > Alphaproteobacteria > Hyphomicrobiales > Nitrobacteraceae > Bradyrhizobium > Bradyrhizobium sp. SHOUNA76. The sequence continues at coordinate 2,034 of NZ_JALBHA010000054.1, read as the reverse complement.
CCGCTCCGGTTCGAGCTCATCAGCACGGAATGCTCGGAGGTCTTGCCGCAGCAATGGCATCGCAAGCTTTCGGTGTCGTAATCCGTCATTCGAGCTCCAATCTACGCTCCCCATCGCTTTCGCAGATTGCCGCGAAGCGTCTCCGAAGCCTGGACCAGCGTTTCGAGCACGCCTTTCTGACTGCCATAGAGCGCCTTCCGGTTGCCGGCCATCTCCACGATGCTGCGACGAAAGGTTGGCTTGCTGGCATCGAGGAAGCTCCGCAGCACCGCGAAGCCTCGCTCCAGGACCGGCTCGGCCTCTTCCGGCCGTTCGCGCGCATAGCCCGCGGCGAGCTCCGCCAGGATCCAGAGCAGGGCCGCAGCGTCGTCTCCATCACTCCGCTCGCGGATCGCAAGCAGCCGCTTCAGCAAGGGCTCGGCCTTCCAGAACTCTTCACAGTCGAGATAGGCCGATATCATTACTTCGAGCGCCTTCTGAACCTCGAAGCTGTCGGGTCCAGATCGTTCCTCGATGATGTCGAGACCGGACGCGAACGCGGTCACGGCCTTGTGCAGACGTTCGAACCTGGTCCCGGGTCGCTGGAGCTTGCTGGAATTGGCGTGGACGATGGCGGAGGTGAGCAGTGTCCGGGCCGCTTGCTCGCTTCTCTTGCCGAATATCGTCTCTTTCAGATGCAGGCTGCGCTGCAAATTCGTCTCCGCGTCCGACCATGTCTTCAGGCGCGCGGCGATCTCGGCGAGCGTGTCGACCGCGGTCGCCACTTCGATGCTGGCCGCACCATGGATCTTCTCGAGGATCGAAATGCTGCGCTCCAGAAAGGCCCTGGCGCGCGAATAGTCGCCGTAGGAGGCCCATCTCCGGGCGATGGCCTCGCATTCCCTGGCAGCTTCCGGACTGTCTTCGCCGAAGAGCTTTGTCTTGATTGCCAGCCGCCGCAGCTGAAACGGCGCGACCAGTTTGAAGTCGACAGGACCTGACCGACCGATCCAGTCATCGAGGTCACCCACGATGGATTGCGGACCATGCAGGCTCTCCTGGATCGAGATGCAACGGTCGAGAAAGGGGATGGCTTCGACGGGATCTTCACTGCGAAGAATCAACTTGATCAGCGTGCGCAGGGCTGTGACGACCTCGTCGCTGATCGTCCCGTGACGCTTTTCCAGCCCGGCGATGTGTTTAAGGTGGCTCTCTGCGTAGAAGGATGCCATGGACCGCCCCGTTCAACTCGAGTTGCTCAGAGCCGCATCCTGGCGAATTTCTCTTCGTGAGCCCGGCGCGGTCGCGAGCCGAATGTCTTCTTGCACAACGGCCCGAAGGCTTCGGCAGACGCGAGGGCGCCGGCCCCGACGTCTGCGGGTCGTGCCTCGAACTTCTTGACCCGACCGGTCTGCCCAACGATGGCGGTCACTTTGCAAAAGAAATCCTCGCGCCGCCCGCCCTCGTCGGGGCCTTCGAAGGAGGCCGTCGTCTTCAGCCGCCAGTGATAGGCCCGGTCCTGGTCCCTGCGTCCGGAGGCGACGATCTGGTCCGGGTGGCCGTACTTCTGCATCAGCTCGACGATGCCCATTCCCTTGAAATCGTCGCGCGGTCTGCCCTGGGCGGCCTGGTCCGGAATTGCGACAGCCGAGAGAAGGAAAAGAAATGTCGCCTTGCGACGGAAAGTGCGTTGCAGCATGCATTTGGCTCTATCGGGGCAACAGAAAGATCCCTGATTAAGCTCTCACAACGCGGCTTGCACGCGCAACTTTCGGCGAAGCATGCGGGGGTTCGCCAAGCTTGGACAGCTTGCGCGGGACAGCAAATGGACGATGCCGGACGCGCTCAATAAGGCTCGGCCGCGAGAGCCGCGGGCGGACGAAATGATCGGGGCCTTGCGTGTTACTTCACCGCCCCAAACCGGCTGTCGAACGAGTTCGACGGCATCACCGGCGCGGCGCCCATGATCTGCGTGGCCTCACCGGCACCATCGCTCACCGACGGCTTCAGCGCCGGTCGCGTCTGCGCGAGGCGCGTGTCGGGCTTTGCCGGCTC
>NZ_JALBHA010000549.1:0-3995 GCF_023006445.1 Bradyrhizobium sp. SHOUNA76 | reverse complement strand
CGGCCATCGCGACGATGCGGCCGGCCTTTTGCAGCTTGGTCACCACCGCGCTCTTCTGATCCGGCAGCACCTCGGCCTCGACTTCGGCGATGCCGAGCCGCCGCGCCACCGCCTCAGCCGTGGTGCGATTGTCGCCGGTCAGCATGATGACCTTGATGCCTTCGGCAGCTAGCGCCTTTAGCGCCTCCGGGGTCGAGGTCTTGACCGGATCGGCGATCGCGAACAGGCCGGCAAGCCGGCCATCGACGGCCATGTTGATCACCGTGGCGCCGTCCTGGCGCAACCGTTCGGCTTCAGTGTCGAGCGCCGTCGTGTCGACCCCGATCGAGGCGAGATATCTGGCATTGCCGAGCGCGATGGTTTTGCCGTCGACCTTGCCGGTGGCGCCCTTGCCGGTCGGCGAGTCGAACTGCTCGACCTGGCCGAGGGCGAGCTGCTTCTCCTTGGCCGCACGCACGATCGCGTCAGCCAAAGGATGTTCGCTGGCGCGCTCGACACTGGCTGCAAGCCGGAGGATGTCGCCTTCCGAAAGACCGGCAGCCGGCACGATCGCGACCACCTTGGGCTTGCCCTCGGTCAGCGTGCCGGTCTTGTCGACCACCAGCGTGTCGATCTTCTCCATCCGCTCCAGCGCCTCGGCGTTCTTGATCAGCACGCCGCCTTGCGCACCGCGGCCGACGCCGACCATGATCGACATGGGGGTCGCGAGGCCCAGCGCGCAGGGGCAGGCGATGATCAGCACGCTGACCGCGGCGACAAGGCCGAAGGCCAGCCGCGGTTCCGGTCCGAGCCATGCCCAGGCGGCAAAGGCGACTATCGCGACAATGATCACGGCCGGCACGAACCAGCCCGCGACCTGATCGGCCAGCCGCTGGATCGGCGCGCGGGAACGCTGCGCGTCGGCGACCATCTGTACGATCTGCGACAGCAGCGTTTCGCGTCCGACCTTGTCGGCACGCATGATGAAGCTGCCCGATTGGTTCAGCGTGCCCGCGATGACTTTTGCACCGGTCTCCTTGGTGACCGGCATGGACTCGCCGGTGACCAGGGATTCGTCGAGCGAGGAGCGGCCCTCGAGGATTGCGCCGTCGACCGGCACCTTCTCGCCGGGACGAACGCGCAAGCGATCGCCGGCATGAAGCGTGTCGATCTCGACCTCATGCTCGCTGCCATCGGCATCGACGCGGCGCGCGGTCTTCGGGGCCAGCTGCAACAGCGCCTTGATCGCGCCCGAGGTCGCGTCACGGGCCCGCAGCTCCAGCACCTGACCGAGCAGCACCAACACGGTGATGACGGCGGCCGCCTCGAAATAGACGGCGACCGCGCCTTCATGGCCGCGGAAGGTGGCGGGAAAAATCTGCGGCGCGACGGTGCCGATGATGCTGTAGACATAGGCAACACCGGTGCCCATCGCGATCAGCGTGAACATGTTGAGGTTACGCGTCAGCAGCGATTGCCAACCGCGAACGAAGAACGGCCAGCCGGCCCACAGCACCACCGGCGTGGCGAAGACGAGCTGGATCCAGTTCGAGAGCGTCTGATCGATCCAGTTGTGCGGGCCCGCGAGATGGCCGCCCATCTCCAGCGCCACGGCCGGCAGCGCAAGTGCGCCACCGATCCAGAACCGCCGCGTCATGTCGGCAAGCTCCGGGTTTGGGCCGGTCTCCAGGCTTGCCACTTCCGGCTCGAGCGCCATGCCGCAGATCGGGCAGCTGCCGGGTCCGACCTGGCGGATCTCCGGATGCATCGGGCAGGTGTAGATCGTGCCCGCGGGCATCTCGGGCTCGGGCGCCTTGTCCTTGGCAAGATATTTGGCGGGGTCGGCGGCGAACTTGGTGCGGCAGCCGGCGGAGCAGAAATGGAAGGTCTCGCCGTGGTGCGTGAGGTTGTGCTTCGAGGTCGCGGGGTCGACCGTCATGCCGCAGACGGGATCGAGCACCTTGGTCGCGCCATCACCATGGTCATGCGCGTGATGATGCGCGTGGCCGGCACGGTCGCCGTGCCCGCCGCAGCAGGAAGACGCGGCCGGCTTGGCCGCTGGAGCAGCTGGGCTGGAACAGCCGCATCCTGTTTCCGGCTCGTGATGATGCCCGTGTTCGGCGTCTTTCATGGCGAAGCTCCGGCCTTGCAATACATACCCTATGGGGGTATATAGACCCCATGCGCAAGGACATCAAGGCATCCGTCGGAAAACGCCTCGGCCGGATCGAAGGCCAGGTTCGCGGCCTCTCGAAAATGATAGAGGAAGACCGCTACTGCATCGACATCGTGACGCAGATCTCGGCGGTGCGTGCCGCGCTGCGCCGGGTCGAGGAGGAGGTCCTGAAGGACCACGTCGCCCATTGCGTCGAGCACGCGATCGCGAGCGGCGACAAGGCCGATCAGCGCGAGAAGATCTCGGAGCTGATGGCGGTGATCGGACGGGCGGAGCGGTAGGTCTTCACTTCCGTCATTGCGAGCGAAGCGAAGCAATCCAGGCCGCCCCCGCGGAGGCAGTCTGGATTGCTTCGTCGCTGCGCTCCTCGCAACGACGGTTGTTGAGGAGAGATCGCACGACATCCTCAGATGTCGTCCCTGCGAAAGCAGGGACCCATAACCCCAGGGAGGTGTTTGGCGAAGACTCGTCGCTTGGCACTTCTACGACCTGTAACCGATAGATCGCCCGGTATGGGTCCGTGCTTTCGCAGGGACGACGATGAGGCTTACGCCGCGATCTCGCAAGTATTTCCGCGGCGACGCGCGCGGTACATCGCGAGTTCGTTCAGCTGCACAAAATGCTCGGAGAAATTGGTGGTCATCTCCGCAGGCTGCGCGCTCACTTCTTCAGTCGGAATCTCAACCGGCGCTTCTTCGTCAATCGCCTCAGGAACGAGCGGCGGCGCACGGAGCGTTTCTGGAAACACACTGAATGTGCCCGCTACCTCCTCGAGCGGCTTCTGCTTGTCGGCCCAGTGCAGGGCGGTGTAGTCGAACCCGTGCACGATGGTGGGTTTGACGACTTCGAAATAGGGCGAGATGTCGAAGTCGCGGGGCATGTAGAGCGAGGAATCGCGGATGTGCAGGATCTCGCGGCGGGCGGCGCGGCTCCCGGCCTTGGTGATCTTGGGCAGGATCGGGTAGCGCACGGCATCGAACGCCTGCGCGATCAGGGCCGAGCAGATGATCTTGGTCGGATCGCCCGAGCCGAGCGCGATCATGCGCCGCCGCCAGCGCTGCGGCACCGGCAGCGGGAACAGGAAGCGCATGAGATCGACGATGTTCTTGGTGTCGTAGCCGAAGCCGATGCGGTTGATCGCATAGCGGCAGACCGTGGTGCGGTCCTCATAGGACAGCCCGACCGGGCGGCAGAGGCGGGTGTGATAGGGGAAATATTTCGACAGCGGCGCCGAGGTGACGCCTTCGCCGATGTTGGCCTCGATCAGCACATGCGGTTCGCCGTCGCGCTCCTCCGCGCCCTCGATCGGACCGACATAGAGTGCCGCATGCGACCAGGTGGACTGCGTCAGATATTTGATGATGCCGGAGATGCGGTTGTTGCCCTCGACCAGCAGCACGTCGCCGGGCTCGATGACGCCGCGCAGGTGCTCCGGGTCGCTCGGCGTGAACGGCTCGTAGCCGGGCACCTCCTTCGAGAGGTACGCGGCAATCAGCTTGCCGACTGAATCTAGGACCGTCCCCATCTCAAACTCCCCCCACGGCCTTTTCCGGCCGTCTTTTTCCCTTCTCTAACATGGTCGAAACGTGTTGCAATTCGGTTCATCACTCCGTGAGGTCAAGCACGATTGATTCACCATGATGGTTGCCGTGCAACATCAGATACGGCAAGGTTCGCTGACTGTTCCCGTTCGCCGCAAGTCCTCGGAAACCATGACATGACAATCACGCGCCGCAGTTTCCTTTCGGCGTCGGCGGTTCTTGCCGCGATGCCGGTTCTGCGCGCGAACGCCGCGACCCTGCCGCGCGAGGCCGACATCGTCGTGATCGGTGCGGGGGCC